>NZ_LZHN01000075.1:0-33209 GCF_001690435.1 Gilliamella sp. Nev3-1
GTATTTCTCTACCGTCGATGGCTTTAAGGCTTTTTTCCGTTTAATTTTCTTTCTGCGTTGATGGCTTGATTAAGCGCATCAATATATTGACTGGGCTCAACAATACGCTGCTCATTACGTGCTTTGCCTTTATTGGCATTTGCTTTTAGGTGAGTACTGTCCGTATATAATACCCGACCACTTATCAACCCTTTGGCAATGGCCTGCTCAACAATATTATCAAAAATCTGTTGATAGATTTCACTGTCATTAAACCGACGGCGACGATTTTGACTAAGTGTTGAGGCGTCAATCACTTTTTCGGTTAATCCCATTCCCAGAAACCAGCGGTAAGCTAAATTGACCTGAATTTCCTGAACCAGACGACGTTCACTGGGGATACCGAAAAGATATCCCAATAACATGATTTTAAACAGTCTGACCGGATCTTCTGCCGGACGACCGTTATTAGGGCAATAAAGTGGTGCTACCGCTTCTCGAATAAATTCAAAATCAATGACTTTAGCTATTTTACGAACAAGATGATTTTGAGGGACAAGCGCATCTAGCGAGATTTGCTCTATTTTTTCTGGTGTCGCTGGAGTTGGTTTTTTTAGCATAGAAGAACTTCTCTTATAATGGACTCCTCTCTATTAGATCAAAAAACTCGCCAAAAAGCGAGTTCTTTGTCATCAATCTGACCCTAGTTTATCTAGGGTTTTTTATTATGTTATCAAGTTAATTTTCCAATGTATTACGAGGTGCTCCATCTGCTTTCAGCCTAGTTTTCTTTTGTATTGCGGTAAACTTCCTATTTGATACTTCTACAACACATGGAGCCATAAATGTTTCATTTTTACATGGAAGATGGATACTCTTAAATAATTGCCAAAATTGGTTTTTAATAAACTTTCATAATAAAAAAACACGCACTGATTATAAGTGCCATTGGTTATTATTTTCACATTGTTCAGCAATCATTTTTCTTAGCTCTGATGAGTCAAAATCAGGTTCATATTCTACTTTTGCCTGACCTGTTTTTGAACAAGCTCTATCTTTATAGTTGCTAGATTTTAACCCTTACTAAGTATGAAGTTATTATCCTTTTCTAGTCAACGAGAAATAATAACTCATTGAATAAAAATAATAATACAAGAAAAATACGCGTTTATTTGTAGGGTTTTCAGCCTGAATTATCACCATCTTAGTGGGCAGTTCAATACTGTCAAGTTAACTGTTTTTGTATAGGAATCTCAATACAGATAATCTATCAATAACACATCTTTGATTATTTGCTACTACTTGCGGCTATATTGGTAGATTTAGTATGTAAAAAAGTGAAAAATGAAGAAGTAATTGGCGCTTTAAGATAATAAGAATTAATGTGAAACGATATGCTAAATTTTAACATATTTATTTTTAAAATAAGCTTAAAGAAGATGGCGGAAGCGCAGGAAAAAATAAAAACATCCAGTTAATTACAAATAATTGATTTTATATAATTTATTCATTACTCACCTCATATATATAACTGTGTTCTACCTTTTAAAAGTGGACTATATTGGATTGCTATGGGCTAAAATAATATGGTGTTCAATCAAAGTCAAACCGAAGTTCTGAGTGATGATCATCAAATTTAGCTTTATGAAAAAAGTTAATTTGACGGTGCCAACCAAAGAATTACAAAACACTCTGGTTCAAAATTATCTATCTCTCATGTGCTTTGGTGAAAAACCGAACCGCTTACGGAAATAAATTGCAAATCTAGATCCTGAATCATATCCAACTTCTTGTGCGATTTGTGTAATATTTAAATGAGTGGTTTGTAGTAGCTTTAATCCATAACTCATTCTTGCCTCAAACAGTATATTAGACAAACTTGTTCCTTCATCAGATAGGCGTCGCCTTAATGTTGACTCACTCATGGCAAAATGTTTTGCAATTGCTTTTGATTGCCATTTTTGTAGGTGCACCTAAGATTAATCGTTCCAGCTTCTGCTTAAGACCTTCATTTACTGAGATAGGAAAATTAATATTTACTATTTCTAAGCATCGTAATAATTGTATAAATTGATGTAAAAGCAAATCATAATTTGAGAGAGGATCTTGAATAATACTGATTGTATAATTTATTGATGCATTAAAAATATTGGGAACAGATCGCACGATTTTTATCTGATAGGTAAAGTCTGTTGACTGTGTGGTTTTTAAAGACTCATACTGTTTTAGTATTTCTTGTGACCAAGTAAAACAGTCGGCCAAATAAATTTTATTTTGAATATTTTGATTAGTAATATCTAAAAGACTGTTAGCAGGAACAACTAATAATTCTCCTGCTAATATCTCATAAATTTCACCTTTATAGCTGATAACCTTTGATCCTTGAACTACACGAATTAACATTGGATCAACTATTCTCACCTGCGATGATTTATAATTACAACTTTGTGAAACTCGTGAGTACTGACCTAATGTAGTAAGCTGCTGTGATTTTTTTATTACCTGATTCAAAAAATATCCTATTAGCAATATTTTATTGCTGATAATTGTACATTATTGTTGCTTTACCTAATAGATTCGTATTTGCAATAAATCCTATTAATGCGGGTGATGTTGAATCACTAACATTAATATGTTCAATACTCAAAGCATAAATAGTAAAAATATAGCGATAGCTTGTGCCTTTGGGTGGGCATGGCCCCCCATAATAAACATTACCAAAATCATTGCGCACAGCTTTGCTTCCTTTTGGTAATAGTAAGGTATTATTACCTGCATTTTTTACAATATAATTTACATTCGCTGGTATATTGGCGACT
Organism: Gilliamella sp. Nev3-1; assembly: GCF_001690435.1. Lineage (NCBI taxonomy): Bacteria > Pseudomonadati > Pseudomonadota > Gammaproteobacteria > Orbales > Orbaceae > Gilliamella > Gilliamella sp. Nev3-1. The sequence goes on from NZ_LZHN01000075.1 coordinate 2,799, forward strand.
ACCCAGTGCCACCAACCAGAGCCAGTTGGCGCATCTTGGTCATACATAGTAATGACGAAGCTTTTTGTGCCTTGAGGTGGATCGTTCCAACTAAGACTAGGTGAAATGTTCTCACCTTTACAGCCAAATTCATTAGCAATATATTGACTAGTAAAACCATTCTTGGACAGATCACTACTTTGTATGCTAAAGCTTTGTGCGAAAGTATTAAAACTGACTAAATACAAAATAAAAATTATTATCTTTTTCACTTTATTTCTCTTATCATAAATTAGAGTGAAATTATTTTAGATAGAAAATAATAAAAATTCTGCACAAATTAGCTCAATTATAGTACAAATGTGCTTAGATAATAATTCTATTTAGAGTTTAGTGAAGTTTTTTAACACGATTTGGTGCTATTAATTTAACCCATCCCTTGTATGGATATTGTCAAATTAATTTTCTAACATGGGTTTAAATTAGAAGATAGCTATCAAATTACAATTTACTATTAAAAGTTAACTTGACAGTCCCCAAAAAAATATTAAAACATGGTATTTTATTTGATATGAGTTTTTAGATATTGATTTCTTCTATGCCTTGAGAGAAGATGGCGGAAGCGCAGAGATTCGAACTCTGGGAGGGTCGCCCCTCGCCGGTTTTCAAGACCGGTGCTTTCAACCGCTCAGCCACACTTCCGCAATGGCTGTAAATACTAAAGTAGACTTGCTTATTTGTAAATAGCTATTTTAATATTTTTTATCGTTTGCTTTAAATTTAATCAAATTATATAGAAAACACATAATGATGGCGCTTTCTTTTTCAAAATTAGTGTTGGATTTTGATTAATTGAGTATAATAAAACGCAAATGAATTAGCGTATGTTAAAAATGTTAGAGCAAATAGAAACCGATGATAAAGGCTATTTAAAAAACTGGCAGGATTGGACTATTGATTTGGTTCCTGAACTGGCTGCTAATGAGTGTATTGAATTAACCGATGCGCATTGGGAGGTTATCTTATTTGTCCGTGATTTTTACTTAGAATATAAAACATCACCAGCTATACGTGCGTTAGTTAAAGCGATAGAAAAGAAGTTCGGTGCACAAAAAGGCAATAGCCGCTATTTGTATAAGTTATTTCCTGATGGCCCAGCTAAACAAGCGACTAAACTTGCAGGTTTACCAAAGCCAGTTAAATGTATATAAATAAAGGATAACGTTACATTCATGAGAAGATGGAAGCTCCCTTTATTACTATTAGTTGTGTTTGGTTATCTCCAATATTCTTTATGGTATGGCAAAAATAATGTGTACGATTATCGGGATAATGTAGAGATGTTAGCCAGTTTGCGGGCTGATAATGAGAAATTGAAGGCTCGTAATGAGCAAATGTTTGCTGAAATTAACGATCTACAACGTGGTTCTGAAGCGATAGAGGAGAGGGCTCGCAGTCATTTAGGTATGGTAAAAGCTAATGAATATTTTTATCGAATTATCATTGATTCAGATTCAAAAAAACGATAATGCATAACATGAATAATCTTAATAATATTATCGCTATTGTGCCAGCTGCAGGAATTGGTTGTCGCATGAATAGCCAAATCCCTAAACAGTATTTAAAAATCGATTCAAAAACAATCTTAGAACACACACTAAATAAATTATTAACACATCCTCAAATAGCGAAAGTTATTGTTGTTATTAGCCCTGAGGATAACATCTTTAGCTCGCTCTCGATAGCTTCGCACGATAACATTAGTATCACTTTAGGCGGTAAAACTCGTGCTGATTCTGTGTTAGCTGGATTACAATTGTTAAATAATAAGCAATGGGCATTAGTTCATGATGCCGCAAGACCTTGTGTGGATCATGATGACATATCTCGCTTGATAGAAACGGTGATCAATAAAAAGCAAGGTGGTATTTTGGCTATGCGTATTAACGATACGATAAAACGAGCATGCCAAGATAATGACACTATTATTGATTACTCTGAAGATCGAACTTATTTATGGGGTGCAGCAACACCTCAATTATTCAATGCTGGTGAGTTAAAATCTTGCTTACAACATGCTTTAAATAACCATATTACAATTACTGATGAAGCTTCAGCTATTGAGTATTGTGGAGGGCATCCTTTATTAATTGAATGTCGTCGAGACAATATAAAAATAACGCGTCCTGAAGATTTAGCGTTGGCTAATTTTTATTTAACTAAGCAAATTTTAAATAGGTAAAAATATGAGAATAGGTCATGGATTTGATGTCCATAAGTTTGGTGGTGAAGGTCCAATTACGCTTGCTGGTGTAAAAATTCCTTATCAATATGGACTTATTGCTCATTCTGATGGCGATGTTTTATTACATGCAATAACAGATGCGCTGATTGGTGCATTAGCATTAGGCGATATTGGTAAGCTATTTCCCGATACAGATCCAAAATATAAAGGCATAGATAGTCGGATCTTATTGAAAGATGTGTACAGTATTGTTCAAGTTAAAGGTTATGAATTAGTGAATTTAGATGCCACTATCATTGCGCAAGAACCCAAGATGAGACCGCATGTTGATCAAATGAGAGTTAATATAGCTGAAGATTTAAAAGTTCATTTTGAGCAAATTAGTGTAAAAGCAACAACAACCGAGCAGTTAGGCTTTACGGGACGTAAAGAGGGCATTGCTTGCCAAGCAGTAGTATTATTAGCTCGAAAAACTAAAACAGATTAAATTTAAAAGTAGGCAATACAAGTGTTAACACAACTTAATTATTTATATGGAAAACCGACAGCCACAGGGCAATATAAGCAACAATACGAAGATTTTGTCGTTACAGAACATCTTGGTTTTGAGTTGACTGGTGAGGGTGAGCATGTTTTAGTTTATTTGCAAAAACGTGATTGTAACACTATTTTTGTGGCTGAACAGTTAGCTAAATATGTTGGTATTTCAACTAAGTTAGTGAGTTATGCAGGATTAAAAGATCGTCAAGCGATAACAACGCAATGGTTTAGCTTACATATGCCAGGTCAACAAACGCCAGACTTCTCAGGATTTGATTTAGCAAATTGTCAGATATTAAAAGTTACCCGGCATAATAAAAAATTAAAAATAGGGGCGTTAAAAGGTAACTATTTTAAAATTATTTTAAGAGATTTAACCGCTCAATCTGAAATCGAATCTAAATTAGAATTGATCAAACAACATGGTGTGCCTAATTATTTTGGTGAGCAACGCTTTGGCCGTGGTGAAAATAATATTACCCAAGCTATAAACTGGGCAAAAGGGGCTATTACGGTTAAAGATAGAAAAAAAAGAAGTTTTTATCTCTCTGCAGCGAGAAGTGCTATTTTTAACGACATTGTGAGTAAACGAATTGAACAACAGCTTCATAAAACTGTTATTGATGGCGATATATTACAACTAGCACAACGCAGTAGTTGGTTTGTTGCACAAACAGATGAGTTAGCATTGTTACAAGCACGTTTAGAAAACGGTGAGATTAATGTTACAGCACCAATGATGGGGGATTCACCACTTGGTACACAATTTAAAGCGTTGGAGTTTGAACAAGAATGTTTAGAAAATTGGTCTGAATTTTATGATCTATTTAAAAAAGAGCGCGTTGAGACAGCAAGGCGCTCACTATTGTTACGAGCAGATCAACTCAATTGGCAATGGTTAGATTGTCATAGTCTTGAACTTGATTTTTATTTGCCATCAGGTTGTTATGCAACAAGTGTGATACGTGAATTAATAATAGAAAATGAGTAGCCAAAATGCAAAGCCCAAAAATGCAGTCCCTAATTAAATTTTTGCGTCAACAAGCAATAAAAGATGAGCGAGTTTTAGATGCTATCGCTTCAATTCCTCGAGAACATTTTGTTGATGAGGCGTTGTCTCATCAAGCTTATGATAATTGTCCCTTACCAATAGGTAATGGGCAAACTATTTCTCAGCCCTATATTGTAGCAAAGATGACCGAATTATTAAGGTTAGAGCCTCACTCAAAAGTGCTCGAAATTGGTACAGGATCGGGATATCAAACTGCGGTTTTGGCAAAATTAGTTAAACATGTTTGTTCGCTAGAACGTATCAAGAGTTTGCAATGGAATACTAAACGCCGTTTAAAACAACTTGATATTCATAATATTTCGACACGTCATGGTGATGGTTGGTTAGGTTGGCCAGAGCGAGGGCCATTTGATGGTATTATCGTTACTGCCGCCGCATCCGAAGTGCCACAAAGTTTATTAGAACAATTAGCAGATAAAGGCCGGCTAGTTATTCCTGTTGGCGAAAATAAACAGACTCTCCAATTAATTGAGCGTGATGGACATAATTTTATCGTGAAGGATATGGGTGAGGTAATATTTGTTCCTTTAGTTAAAGGCGATATAGAATAATGGGCCTGTATTTCAAATAGAAAATAAAATATTTATTTTCTATTTTTATACTGAAACACGCTTGGCCCTAAAATCTTTTGACAATATCTTATATATTTATTGTTTCTGCTTAGAACGTTCCCATTCACAGATTCCATAAATAGCATTAAACAAGTAAATTAAGTATTGTGTTGCAATAACGATATTGTCGGTATAGATATTTAAACCAATTACCAGTACATTTAATATAACCCATAAATACCAGTTAAACGCATAGCGCATCATCAATAATAATTGAGCAACAATACCTAGACCAAATATAAAACAGTTAGTTATTAGTTGGTAGGTTGTATTAGTTGCACCAATTTTATCCGTTAAATAAATATTAATAAAAGCGGCAATAATAAGAAATATGATTGTATATAAAAATGTGGTTTCATTGAGTGAGCGAACTTTAACGTTTTTATTATTATCAAGGTTCTTTTTCCAAGTGAATAAACCATAGATGTGTGAACAAAAATAGTAGACTGGCGGTAATCCTGCACCAATATTGCCGCCAAGAACATTAGCACAACATTCTGCAACTACGGCAAACATACCTAATACATTCCCCATGTTTTTACGTTTTGCTAATAAGATAACACATAGCAGACCGCAAAAAGCGCCTATGTAAGAAGTAGCATAGCGTAAATCAAATTCAGTAAATGGGTCAGTGTATAAGAATGCTAGTGTTACACATAATATACAAAAAAATGGATAGAATTTACTGCGTCCAATTAAAATGGCAAGATTGCTTAATTTATTCATAATTTATTACTCTTCATCATTAATAAGTTGATTAACTAGTTCAATGCAACGTAAATAACGTTCTTCGTAATCGGGCGATTCTATTTCTATATATTTGATATTATTTTTTTCTAATAACGTTATTAATAGTTTTTGAAAATCTTTACGTTGTTTTGGACTGCCTAAATGACGTAAACCGTCAGCCACCCATGGCGTGTTATTGCCAAGTAAAATCACTAAATCAAAACGATAGTTATTGATCATAGCTTGTAAAAATGGATGTTCTTTACCTTCATATTTTTTACAAAAAGCTTGAGTTGTCACAAAATCGGTATCAATAAACGAAATTTTATTGGCATGTTTTATGGCAAAATCGATATATTGTGCATGCCCTAATGCGATTTTATCGTAGTCAGCATACTGTAATGCGCGTTCGTCCCCGCCAAGTTGAGAAAATACATAATCCCGACCATATTCCCATGCACTGGTTGTGTTAAATACGTTTGCTAGTTTATTCACTAAAGTCGATTTACCACTAGATTCACCTCCTAAAATGGCAACGGTTCTAACAAAAAATGGTCTTACTTCTGTTGGGATGTATTGCCAATTTTTGAGTGGTGCTTGGCGAATTTGAGTTCCACTAACTTGCATAAATTGCCGTTTTGGATCAATAAGCACCGTGTCTAAATTAAACAAATCTTTATACATAGCAACATCTTGTGGTTCGCTTGAATACACAAGATCAGGGTTAATACCTTTGGTTTTAAATAATTTTTTTACCCGCTCACTCCATTCATGCCAACCATTAGGATAAGCTGGAATACCGTCTTCTTCGAGTAATTCAATGTGGATATTTTTTTGATATTTAAAAGTTTGCAGTAACCAGCGAATACGATCGTTAATTGTTGGTTGGCGGGACATAGCACTTTGTTCAAATAGTGTCATATCACGAGTTGTATCAGAACAAAGTACGACATAGAGTTCATCCACTTGGCTGATTGCGCGCTGAATGAGATAGATATGTCCTGTATGTAAAGGATAAAACTTACCAAAAATAACCCCCACTTTTTTGTTTTGGGTTGATTCTTCAATTTGTAAATATTGATGAAGTGATTGTAATTTTTGTGCACTTGGATTTTTAATTTTATTATTAATTAGCTGGCTTAGGTAGCCTTTAGTCATGTGGCAGGCATCGGCAACCGTTTGTAATGATATGTTTTTTCGCTTTATTACTGTTTTTAAATAACTGAAGTCACACATAAGATCTCCTTATATTTTGTTTTTTATTTTAAACGCAATATAAATCAATTTTTAGTTTTGTTCAATATATTAAACAAAAAATAATTTATTCTGATATAGATTCTTGGAAATTTATCAGTTTAGCCGTAAAACCTCATCCTTTAGGGCGAGGATATAAGGCTTAAATTACGAAGTCGTTTTAATGTTTTAGGTTGGGATTCGTTGCTGCTCTATATATTGTCTAATAATAGCAATAGGTACGCCATCACAACTGACGGCAAAGTAGGATGGAGACCATAAAGAGCCGCCCCATAATTTACTTTTAATTTGAGAATGATATTTTTTCCTAATCATTCTACTGGAAACACCTTTTTAAGCTATTAACGAGTGAAGATAATGCAATTTTAGGCGAATAATTAACTAACAAGTGAATGTGATCATCCTCACCATCAAACTCGATAAGCTGGGCATCAAAGCCTAAACATACCTTTTCAAATATAGGTTTTAAATCATCAATCATATTTTTAGTAAAGACATGTCTTCGGTATTTAGTAACAAACACCAAGTGAGCATGTATTTTAAATACACAGTATCTACCGTGTCTAATTTCATCTTGCCTATTCATAGAACAAACAATAGTAGAATAGATACGATAATACGCAAAGCCTTTAAATTTGAATTAATGCCAAATGGTGAGCATGTCCGTAAACTTAAACAGTTTTGCGGCGGATGTTTTCGGTTTGTTTTTAATCAGGCTTTGGCGCGGCAAAAAGCGCAATATGAACAAGATAATACAATCAAGTTCAGTTATACCAAATAGCCAATTTACTTCCTGAATGAAAGAAAAATACGGGTGGTTAAAAACCTGCCATAGCTAAGCATTACAACAATCATTAAAAGATTTAGAAGCCGCCTACCGTAATTTTTTTCGAAAACAATCGGATTTCCCTAAGTTTAAGAAAAAAAGATTAAGGAAAGCATTCGTTTTCCGCAAGGGACAAAACTAGACGAAAATAATAAGCGTATTTTCATTCCTAAAGTGGGTTATATTCGTTACAGACAAAGTCAATTAATTATCGGTACGATAAAAAATGCCACAGTCAGTTTAGTTTGTGGTAAATGGTTTGTTTCTATTCAGACTGAATATGAACAAGTAGGGCCAATACATCAATCTAATACCGAAATTGGTATTATATGGGGATTAGCCGTTTTGCGACATTAAACAATTGTGCTTACTTTGAACTATTAAATATATTCAAACAAAACCAATTAAAACTAGAAAAATTACAGCAATAACTTAATCATAAGAAAAATTTAGCCAAAACTGGATAAAGCCCAAACGGAAAGTACCTAAACTACATCATCATATAACCAATACTGGAAAAGACTACTTACATAAGATTTCAAATGAAATCAACTAAAACCATGCTATGATATACATAGAAGACTTAAAAGTAAGTAATATGTCTAAATCAATAAAAGGTAATCACTTGGAACATGGTAGAAACGTTAAAGCAAAATCAGGTTTAAATAAATCCATATTAGATCAATCCTGATATGAATTTAGACGTCAACTTGAATATAAAAGCTATTGGCGATGAGGATTTGTATACAGTGTAGCTCCTAAGTATACAAATCAAACCTACCCTTGTTGTTCTCATGTAGCAAAAGATAATCGTAAAACACAAGCTAACTTTAAATGTGTAAGTTGTGGCTACAAAGAAAATGTCGATGTTGTTGGGCGTTAAATATACTCAGGGTAGGCCATACCCCAAGCGTCTGTGAAGTGAACGATGCAGTAATGTCGTCAGTAGCAGAAACCCACCGAAGCGAGTCAGCCATAAACTAACTGCAGCAGGAATCCCCGCCCTTTTGGGTGGGGAAGAATGTCAACAACATTTAAACAAATATTGTTATTTTTGATGTAACCACTCAGCGACTTGTTTAGCAAAATAGGTTAAAACACCATCTGCACCAGCGCGTTTAAAGCAAAGTAAAGATTCCATAATTGCTAATTTTTCATCTAACCAACCGTTTTGGATTGCTGCTGTTAACATGGCATATTCCCCAGATACTTGATAAGCAAATGTGGGCACAGCGAAAGTTTCTTTCACTCTTCGAACTATATCAAGATAAGGCATGCCTGGTTTAACCATGACCATATCCGCACCTTCACTTAAATCCTGATAAATTTCTTGTAATGCTTCACTACTATTCGCTGGATCGAGTTGGTAAGTTTTTTTATTGCTGCCTTTTATATTTTTAGCAGAACCGACCGCATCGCGAAAAGGTCCATAAAAACTTGATGCATATTTTGCTGAATAAGCCATAATTTGCGTATTAACAAAGCCTTGTTTTTCTAGTTCATCACGTATTGTACCAATGCGTCCATCCATCATATCGCTTGGTGCTATAATGTCAGCACCTGCTTCTGCTTGCATTAACGCTTGTTTAGCAAGCGTTTGAACGGAAATATCATTTTGTACATACCCGTGTTCATCAATAATACCATCTTGCCCATGTGTAGTATAAGGATCAAGAGCAACATCGGTGAGTATGCCTAGCTCTGGGAACTCTTTTTTTAATGCTCGGATAGCTTTTGGTACTAATCCATTTTCATTATACGCTTCTTGCGCTAGCAATGATTTTTTTACCGGATCAATAGCAGGAAATAATGAAAGGACAGGGATCCCTAATTTAACTATTTGTTCTGCTTCTTTTAGTAATACATCAATGCTCATTCGATTTACATTTGGCATTGAGGTAATGGGTTCAGTAACATTATTGCCTTCAATAATGAAAACTGGATAAATGAGGTCATTGACGGTCAAGCTGTGTTCTGCAACCATACGACGACTAAAGTCATGAACTCGGTTACGACGTAAGCGACGTTGTGGGTATTGACCTGTAAATGATGGCATGAAAAACTCCTGTTTATTCTTAATGAGATTTGATTTATTATCTGACGCTATATTTTGATTAGCAAATTAATTTGTAGTCTGATAATAATTCTATTTTTTACTTTACAACATATATCGATTAGGAGTAAAATTACGCACTAAATTTTAGTCCCTTGTGATATTAAACAAATTTGAGGTGAGAGGCACATGCCAGTAATTAAAGTACGTGAAAATGAACCTTTCGATGTAGCATTACGTCGTTTCAAACGTTCTTGTGAAAAAGCAGGAGTTTTAGCTGAAGTTCGTAATCGTGAATTTTACGAAAAGCCAACCACTATTCGTAAACGAGCAAAAGCTGCAGCTGTTAAACGTCATGCTAAGAAATTAGAAAGAGAAAACGCTCGTCGCACTCGTCTATATTAATAGTTTTAAAATTATTTATACTGAAAGTTGGAATTGATATTAAAATCAATTTGTTATCTTCTAATATAAAGAATTCTAACAAGCCGTATTTTTAATACGGCTTGTTGCCTTTCTGTAACAGTAAAATTGGTTAAAATTTATCATGAAAGGTTTTATTCCTCGCGATTTCACCTTAGATCTAATTGCTCGAACCAATATTTTGGATGTCATTAGCAAGCGCGTCAAAATGAAAAAAAAAGGGAATAATTATTTTGGTTGTTGCCCTTTTCATGATGAGAAAACCGCCTCTTTTTCACTTAATGAGAAAAAGCAGATTTATTATTGTTTTGGGTGTGGTGCCTCTGGATCTGTTGTTAATTTTTTAATGCAATATGAACGGTTATCTTTCCCTGAAGCTATTGAAGAATTAGCTAGCATGCAAGGTATTCAGGTACCTTATATTGATACTGATAATAGTCAAATAGATCAATCAAAGCATATCGAATCTAGAAATGTGCGCCGTGACTTGTATGCATTAATGGCTAAAATTACTAATTTTTATCAACAGCAATTGGCCTTGCCAACATCCATAGAAGCCCATAAATATCTTGAACAAAGAGGGCTTAATGCCGAAATTATCGCCAGATATAAAATTGGTTTTGTGCCTAATGAATGGCGATTAACATCACAAAATGTGGTTAAAACAAAAGCTGAAGCTGCACTTTATCAGCAAGCGGGTATGTTAGTAACCAATGATAGCCGTAACCAATATGACCGTTTTCGCGGGCGAATCATGTTTCCTATTCGAGATAGGCAAGGAAATGTTATAGCATTTGGTGGGCGAACTATCATTAATGATCCTGCAAAATATATTAATTCACCAGAAACCCCTATTTTTCATAAAGGTTTTCAGTTATATGGACTTTATGAAACACTTGAGGTTAATCGTAACCCTCAGCAACTTGTAGTGGTTGAGGGTTATATGGATGTGGTTTCGCTTGCTCAATATGGCATTGATTATGCTGTTGCCGCTTTAGGTACAGCAACATCAGAAGAACATATTAAATTGCTGTTTAGAGCTACAGATTCGGTCATATTTTGTTATGATGGTGATAATGCTGGACGAAACGCTGCTTGGCGAGCTCTGAACGTTTTATTACCTTGTTTAATCGATGGAAAGAAAATTACCTTTGCTTTTTTACCTCAAGATGAAGATCCAGATACTTTTGTGCGTAAAGTTGGTAAAGAGGGTTTTGAAAAATATTTAAATGAAGCGCCAAATCTATCAAAATTTTTATTTGATGAGCTTTTAAAGCAAGTTGATTTAAAAACGGCTGAAGGAAAAGCGAAATTAAGTTCGCTAGCTTTACCGTTGCTTGATCAAATTAGAGCAAAAGCTTTCAGATTAAATTTATTACAAAAATTAGGTAATTATTTAGGTTTACTTGATGTTTCTCAACTAGAACAATTGTTAAATGAAAATCGTTCTAAAAAAGATGAAAAAGCCAATGAAAATACACCTAGAACACAAATAAAATTAACTACGATGCGCATTTTAATTGGTTTACTACTTCAATACCCAAATCTTGCTGAGCAAGTTTCTGATCTCAATGCAATTCGTCAAGTTAACATGGCTGGAATTGAGATTTTTATCGAATTGCTTGAATTATGCCAACGTTATCCCAATATAACAACAGCACAAATATTAACAGAATGCATAGACAGGCCGTTTTACAAACAGTTAAGCCGTTTATCAACATGGGAGCACCATTATCAAGATGATGAAATAAGCTCAACTTTTTCACATACTTTAAAAGAGTTGTATGATAATATACTCGCCCAAAGGCAAGATGAACTGATCGCAAAAGAGAGAGTCTCTGGCTTAAGTGCCGCAGAGAAAAAAGAATTGGCGACTTTAATACTTGTTTTATCAAGAAAAGACTAAATATATAGGCTATATGTAGACTCCAACTATTAGTCTACATATATAATATAGATGACCAAATAACTAAAGTGGATACCTTTTATGGAGCAAAATTCTCAATCACAGCTAAAACTCCTGATCATTCGAGGTAAGGAGCTAGGATATTTAACCTATGCTGATGTCAACGATCACTTGCCGGAAGAGATTATTGATTCAGATCAGATTGAAGATATTATCCAAATGATTAATGACATGGGGATTCAAGTGCTTGAAGAAGCCCCAGACTCTGATGAACTATTACTTTCAGATAATGTCCCTGATGAAGAGGCTGTTGAAGCTGCAACTGCCTTAGTATTATCTAATGTTGAATCAGAAATTGGTAGAACAACTGATCCTGTTCGTATGTATATGCGAGAAATGGGCGCGGTTGAACTACTAACACGCGAAGGCGAAATTGATATTGCTAAACGTATTGAAGATGGTATCAATCAAGTTCAAACTTCAGTATCAGAATATCCAGAAGCAATTACTTATCTTTTAGAGCAATATAATTTAATCGAAAGTGGCCAAGTTCGTTTATCTGATTTGATTACAGGCTTTGTTGACCCAAATGCTGAAGAAGTGACAGACGAATTGCCAGAAGATTTAGAAGTTAGTGAATCTGAAATTGAAATTGATGATAGTGACGATGAAAATGAGGATGAAGAAGGAGACTCTTCAACCGATGATGATGTTTCTATTGATCCCGAAGTTGCAAGAGCTAAATTTGCTGAATTAAAAGAGCAACACGATAAAACGTCTGATGCGATCAAAAAATATGGCCGAGCTCATAACAAAGCACAAAAAGAGATCGAAAATCTATCAGAAATATTCAAGCAATTTCGTTTAGTCGCTAAGCAGTTTGATATTCTCGTTAATAATATGCGCAGTATGATGGAGCGAGTCCGAGCACATGAACGCGTGATTATGAAGCTTTGTGTTGAACAATGCAAAATGCCGAAAAAACAGTTTATGACGTATTTTACCGGTAACGAAAATAATATGAGCTGGTATGAAAAAGCGCTCACAGCTAAAGGCGCATTTGCTGTAAGTTTGAAACAGTTTGAAGAACCAATCCAAGTTCAGGTTAACTTATTGCAACAAATCGAAACAGAAACTAGTCTATCTATTGAACAGATTAAAGATATTAATAGACGGATGTCTATTGGTGAAGCCAAAGCCCGCCGCGCCAAGAAAGAGATGGTGGAAGCTAACTTGCGTTTAGTTATTTCCATTGCCAAAAAATATACGAATCGTGGGTTACAGTTCTTGGATCTTATCCAAGAAGGTAATATAGGTTTGATGAAAGCGGTCGATAAATTTGAATATCGTCGTGGTTATAAGTTCTCGACTTATGCAACTTGGTGGATAAGGCAAGCTATTACTCGTTCTATTGCCGATCAAGCAAGAACAATCCGTATCCCGGTGCATATGATTGAAACAATCAATAAATTAAACCGTATTTCACGCCAAATGTTACAAGAAATTGGTCGTGAACCAACACCTGAAGAGTTATCCGAACGAATGCAAATGCCAGAAGACAAAATTCGTAAGGTACTTAAGATTGCTAAAGAGCCAATTTCAATGGAAACACCGGTTGGGGATGATGAGGATTCCCATTTAGGTGATTTTATTGAGGATACTGCTCTTGAGCAACCGTTAGATGCAGCGACATCTGAAAGCTTGCGTAGTGCAACACGTGATATTTTATCAGGGCTAACGCCAAGAGAAGCTAAAGTATTACGTATGCGATTTGGTATAGATATGAACACAGACCATACGTTAGAAGAGGTAGGTAAACAATTTGATGTTACACGTGAACGTATTCGTCAAATTGAAGCTAAAGCCTTGCGTAAATTGCGCCATCCAAGCCGTTCCGATGTGCTTCGTAGTTTCTTAGAATAACGTTATTACCTATTAATATCGCCACAATCGTGGCGATTTTTTTTACTAATTAGACTAAAAGCAAAACTATGAATATCCTACAACGTTTTAAAATCGATCCATTTCTATTAACGTTAATTTGTGTCGTAATTACAGCTAGTTTTTTACCATGTAAAGGGCAGACTAAAGTTTTTTTTGAAAATCTGACTACCTTTGCTATTGGCTTGCTCTTTTTTATGCACGGCGCTAAGCTTTCCTTTCAAGCGATTGTTATTGGTATAAAAAATTGGCGGTTACATTTAGTTATTTTTATGACCACTTTTGTTATCTTTCCTGTTCTAGGAGTAATGATGCAAATATTGGTTCCCACTTTTTTACCGCAAAATCTTTATTTAGGTTTTGTTTATCTTTGTGTATTACCCGCAACCGTTCAATCTGCTATTGCGTTTACCTCAATTGCAAAAGGCAATGTGGCTGCGGCTATTTGTAGCGCCTCAGCGTCAACATTTTTAGGCGTATTTATTACCCCTATTTTGGTTGGCTTATTGATGCATACCCAAGCCTCGAATTCTATGAATATGCTAGATGCTATTATCTCTATCATGTTTAAACTTATGTTGCCATTTATACTTGGTCATTTATCAAGGTATTTCATTAGTAAATGGGTGGATAAATATAAAAGTATTATTTCTAAAATTGATCGCTTCTCAATTTTATTAGTTGTATATGTTGCCTTTAGTGATGCCGTCGCAAATGGCATTTGGTCTCAAATTAGCTTTTTATCACTTTTAGAAATTATTTTTTACTCTATTATGTTATTAACTATTGTCTTGTTAATAACAACCTATGTTTCAAGATTACTTGGCTTTAGTAAAGAAGACGAAATTACTATTGTATTTTGTGGCTCGAAAAAAAGTTTAGCAAGCGGCATTCCAATGGCTAGTATTATTTTCCCAATGTCTATAACAGGGATAATCATTTTACCATTAATGATTTTTCATCAAGTTCAATTAATGGTTTGTGCCATTTTAGCTGAGCGTTATGCAAAACGAAAAATTTAAAATTTGTTTTGCTCATTGCCCTATTCTCAAGGATAATAGGGGAGCTATTAACAACAGAAAGATATATTATGTTACCTCTATTTGCTGAATTAGAATTTTCGACCATTATATTTTTATTTTTGGCGCTGTTTTTTGTCCTTTTTTATGAAGCAATTAATGGATTTCATGACACAGCTAATGCCGTTGCGACAGTAATCTACACAAGAGCATTAAAAGAACAACTCGCTGTTTTTATGGCTGGCATGTTTAACTTTTTTGGTGTTCTACTTGGTGGACTTAGTGTTGCTTATGCTATAGTCCATCTATTGCCAACTGATTTATTACTTAATGTAAGTTCTGCTCATGGGCTTGCAATGGTTTTTTCTATTTTATTTGCAGCCATTATTTGGAATCTTGGAACATGGTATGTAGGTATTCCTGCATCAAGCTCACATACCCTAATTGGTTCAATTATTGGCGTGGCAATTGCTAACGCATTTATTATGGACACATCAATAATAAATGCACTCAATATTCCTAAGATGGTTCATATCTTTTTATCATTGATTGTCTCCCCTGCTGTTGGCCTTGTGATCGCAGGTCTAATGATATTTTTACTACGAAAATACTGGACGCGTAAAGGACAAAGTAAAAAAAGCAGTAAAAAACGCGAGCGTATTTTTATGACGCCAGAGCAACGTGAAAAACTCTATGGCAAGAAGAAACCTCCTTTTTGGATTCGTATTATGCTCATTATCTCGGCTGCTGGCGTAAGTTTTTCTCATGGAGCCAATGACGGCCAGAAAGGTATTGGCTTATTGATGTTAGTGTTGATGGGCATAGCTCCAGCAGGGTTTATTGTTAACATGAGTGCATCTACCTATGATATTACAAATACTCGTAATGCTATTCACAATATTCAAGAGTATTTTGTTACCCATAATGACGATTTAACAACGATAATAGGTAAACAACCACTGTTAGATACGAGTGTTCCAGAAGGCGACTTGAATAAATATCATTGTGATTATTCGCGTTCATATACCACATTAGCGATTGCTAATAATTTATTCAATAAAATGAGTGATTATCAGTCACTTACGGTAGAACAACGTTCACAAACTAGACGTATATTACTATGTTTATCTGACACGGTTTCGCATGTTGCTAAACAACCTAACGTTACATCAGAAGATAAGCAATATTTAAAATCTTTGAATAATGATCTGCTTAAAACTGTCGAATATGCACCTATTTGGATTATCATTGCCGTAGCTTCAGCATTGGCAGTTGGAACAATGATAGGATGGCGCCGTGTAGCTATTACTATTGGTGAAAAAATTGGTAAAAAAGGCATGACTTATGCTCAGGGAGTATCAGCACAAATCACAACAGCTTTATCAATTGGAATTGCAAGCTATACTGGCATGCCAGTATCAACAACCCAAGTTCTTTCTTCCTCAGTTGCTGGAACGATGATTGTTGATGGTGGTGGAGTACAAAGTAAAACGATAAAAAGTATTGCATTAACTTGGATTTTAACACTTCCAATTTCAATTTTGCTATCTGGATCACTTTTTTGGCTTGCTCAAAAATTAATTTAGGAGTAAAAATAGAGAACTGGTTTTCAATTTATTTGGGCTTTAAAAATAGGAAGGAGTAAAATATCATGGCTTATAAACATATATTAGTCGCAGTAGATTTATCACCTGAAAGTGAAGTTCTTGTCGAAAAAGCTGTTTCTATGGCTAGACCATATAATGCTCAAATATCATTGATTCATGTTGGTATTAATTATTCAGATCTTTATACTGGTTTGGTTGATATTAATATGAATGATATGAAAGACCGAATTACTCAAGATGCGCACGTTGCTTTAAATAAATTGGCCGACGATGCGGGTTATCCTATTGCTCATACTCTTTCAGGAAATGGAGAATTTGACCAAGTATTAATTGAAGCAATTCACGAATATGGCGCTGATCTTGTCGTGTGTGGCCATCATCAAGACTTTTGGAGTAAATTAATGTCATCTGCTCGTCAACTTATTAATAATACACATATCGATACATTAATTGTTCCATTGAAAGATGAAGAACCCGCAGAAGAACCTGCTACATGAAATATTAAATATCAACCCGCTTAATTAGCGGGTTTTTTTAGGTATTAAATAAATATTTTGTAAAATCATTTCAAGAAATTATGTGCTTTACTCTATTTTTATTTGTATCTTTTTTGTTTATGCATACCACAGTTTATGAAAATATACGTAAACTTTTGTTTAGCCAATAAGGAGGCTTATTATGAATATCGCTTTAGTTACAGGTGCTTCATCCGGATTTGGTCAAGCAATTTGTCGTAAGCTCGTTGCTGATGGCTATAAAGTGATTGGTGTTGCTCGACGTGGAGATAAGTTACAAAAATTAGCAGATGAATTAGGAATAAACTTTACCTTTTTAACTTTGGATGTTACAAAAAAAGATGCAATAGAATCAATATTGTTACAGCTTCCTAAAGCATTTCAACCTATCGATATTTTAATTAACAATGCAGGATTGGCTTTAGGATTAGAACCAGCTTATCAAGCTGATTTCAATGATTGGGAAACAATGATTCAAACTAATATAATGGGATTAATTCATTTAACTCATCAAATTTTACCTAGTATGGTTGAGCGCAACTTTGGTTACATTATTAATCTTGGCTCAGTAGCTGGTACCTATGCTTATAAAGGTGGAAATGTATACGGCGCAACAAAAGCATTTGTAAAACAATTTAGCGCTAATTTACGGACTGATCTTTTAGGAAAAAAAATCAGAGTCACCAATATTGAACCAGGATTATGTGGAGGCACCGAATTTTCTAATGTTAGATTTCATGGAAATAATGAGCAAGCAGCTGCCGTATACAAGGGGATTGATTATATAACTCCAGATGATATCGCCAATACTGTCTCATGGCTAGTTAATACACCAACGCATTTTAATGTTAATTCACTTGAGATAATGCCAGTTGCTCAAGCTCCAGCAGGATTAGCACTTTACAAAGAAAGTGAGTAATTAAAACGTATTGACTGTGGAGGTTAAATTATAAATGCTCGCTCCCTTTAATAATAAAAAATAGATTTGAAGAACAAAATAGACTTGCACTTCTGCTTTAGGGTTGCTATTCTTTTTTCTTGTGGTTTTGATTGAGGTTAATCGTAATGGTATTTACTGAAGTAACTAAAACATTTGCGGCAAGTTTACCAGGCACAGACAGTTATGTAAAACTGCGTAACGCTATGCAAACATTAATTCAAGAAGATACAAAAAATGCAGCAGTCTATTTTTTGATTTTTGGGTTTGCACGCACTTATGTCATGCTATATGAAGATCAGGAAATATCACCAAAGTTTGCAGAAGACAATCAAAAGCTAATGTTATCGTATCTTAATATTCTTGATGAAGCGTTAAAAAAGCAAGATACTGAAAGTATCTATCAAGCATTGAATAAAGTTGTTAATGAGTACGAAAACAGCAAAAAGTTTTTTTAAAATTACAGCCTGACATGAAAATGTCAGGCTGTTTTGTTTTTAGCGTTTAAAAAATAAATTTAATTAGGAAATGATGAAAATGATAATGATTATTTCAAACATTATTAGCACCTTAAGCACTATTATTCAAGATAGGGCGGGTTAATTTTTCCTTGAAAATATAAAAAACCCGCCAAAATAGGCGGGTTTTTAGTTTTATAAAAATAGGTTCAAAAACCATAAGAGTAAAGAAAGATAAAATTTTAATATTTTGATTTCTTATTACTACTTTTAAACCGATGATGTTTTTTGGTAAAAGGTATTTTGAATGGTAATAGGCATAAATTAGAACAATAAGTAAAGGTGTGATATGAAAGTTTTAAAATTTGGAGGAACATCTGTCGCTAACGCAGAACGTTTTTTACGCGTTGCAGAGATTATTGAAAATAATGCTAAACAAGAGCAAAACGCAACTGTTTTATCCGCACCAGCTAAAATCACTAATCATTTAGTTGCAATGGTAGAAAAAACAGTTGCTGGGCAGGATATACAAAATAATATCTGTGATGCTGAGAAAATCTTTGCTAATTTACTAGAAGGAATTGCAAAAGCACAACCTAATTTTGCTTATGAACAGATGAAGCGCTTTGCACTTGATGAATTAAACAATGTTAAGCAATTACTTAAGGGGATTGCTTTATTAGGTCAATGCCCAGATGGCATTAATGCATCAATTATCTGCCGTGGCGAAAAACTATCTATTGCCATTATGGAAGAACTGCTTAAAGCCAGGGGGCATTTAGTTACTGTAATAAACCCAGTAGCAATGCTAATTGCTGAAGGTAACTATTTAGAATCAACCGTCGATATCGCAGAGTCTTCACGCCGACTTAGTGAAATGCATATTCCCCAAAATCATATAATTTTAATGCCTGGTTTTACTGCGGGTAATGATAAAGGTGAGCTCGTTGCTCTCGGGCGTAATGGTTCGGATTACTCTGCATCGGTACTAGCTGCATGTCTGCGTGCTAATAGTTGTGAAATATGGACTGATGTCGATGGTGTTTATACTTGTGATCCCCGTATTGTGCCAGATGCAAAACTTCTTAAAACTCTATCTTATCAGGAGGCAATGGAACTATCTTATTTTGGCGCCAAAGTTCTTCACCCAAGAACTATTTTACCTATTGCTCAATTTCAAATTCCTTGCTTAATAAAAAACACAAATAATCCTGATGTACCAGGTACATTAATCGGTGCCAATGTTGTTGATTCAACAACACCAGTAAAAGGCATTACTAATTTAAATAATATGGCAATGATTAACGTCTCTGGCCCTGGCTTAAAGGGCATGGTGGGTATGTCGGCTCGCATTTTTTCTGCCATGTCTTATGCCGGCATTTCAGTGGTGCTTATTACCCAATCTTCATCAGAATATAGTATTAGTTTTTGTGTACCACAAACTGAGCTCAGTCGAGCTGAAGAGGCATTAAATGATGAATTTTTCCTAGAGCTAAAAGATGGTTTACTTGAACCTATTGAAGTCATTGAAAAACAAGCAATTATCTCAGTTGTCGGTGATGGTATGCGTACATTACGAGGCTTATCAGCTAACTTTTTTACAGCCCTAGCCAGAGCGAATATTAATATTGTCGCCATTGCTCAAGGTTCATCTGAACGCTCAATTTCTGTTGTGGTTGATAATGATATTGCCATAATGGGCGTAAGAGTTGCTCACCAAATGTTATTTGGTACGGACAAAATGCTTGATGTATTTGTTATTGGTGTTGGTGGCGTTGGTGGCGCACTTATTGATCAAATTAGTCGCCAGCAAAAATGGCTGAAAAACAAACAGATCGATCTTCGTGTCTGTGGGCTATTTAATTCTAAACATAATGTCCTTAACCGTGATGGTATTGATCTGACCAATTGGCGAGATCAAATCAGACAAAGTGAACATAGTTACACGTTAGACGGAATTATTGAGTTTGCTAAAAATAATCGATTACTCAACCCAATTCTAGTCGATTGTACATCAAGTAGTGAAGTATCTGATAAATATGCGGACTTTTTAGCTAATGGCTTTCATGTCGTCACGCCAAATAAGAAAGCCAATACCAGTTCAATGGCTTATTATTTGCGTTTACGCCAAGAAGCGGCAAAAAGTAAACGAAAATTCCAGTACGATACTAATGTTGGCGCTGGATTACCTGTTATTGAAAACTTACAAAATCTACTCAATGCAGGGGATGAGCTTATTAAATTTTCAGGTATATTGTCAGGTTCACTTTCTTTCATCTTTGGTAAACTTGATGAAGGCATGTTATTGTCTGAAGCAACTAAATTGGCTAAAGAGAAAGGTTTTACTGAACCTGATCCTCGTGATGATTTATCAGGCACTGACGTGGCGAGAAAACTATTAATTTTAGCTCGAGAAGCAGGATTACAATTAGAGCTTGATCAAATCAATGTAGAATCTGTTCTACCTGTTGAGTATACACAAGGTAGCCTTGATGAGTTTATGAAACAATTGCCACAATTGGATGCCGTGTTTAAAGAAAAATCAGAACAAGCCGCAAAAAAAGGCAAAGTTCTGCGCTATGTTGGCAGTATAGAAAACAAGCAATGCCATGTTAAGATTGAAGCCGTTGATAGCGAAGATCCTCTTTATAAAGTCAAAAATGGCGAAAATGCCTTAGCTTTCTATACGCGTTATTACCAACCTATACCACTCGTATTACGAGGCTATGGAGCTGGCAATGATGTTACCGCTGCGGGTGTTTTTGCTGATATTTTACGTACCACATCAGGCAAAATAGGAGGCTAAATGAATCATAAATCTTTAACTGTTTATGCGCCTGCATCAATGGCTAATATTAGTGTTGGCTTTGACATATTAGGTGCAGCAATTAGCCCTATTAGTGGTGTGATGCTTGGCGATTGTATCACTGTTGAACCTGCTAGCAAATTTTTGTTAACTAGCAAAGGTTCATTTGTGAAAAACCTCCCCAATGATCCCAAAAACAATATTGTTTATCAATGCTGGCAGTATTTTTGTCAAGCAATGGGTAAAACATTGCCCGTCAGTATGACTCTTGAAAAAAATATGCCAATAGGTTCGGGATTAGGATCAAGTGCTTGCTCTGTGGTTGGCGCATTTGTTGCCTTAAATGAGTTTTTTGATAAACCATTTAATGAGTTTGAAATGCTTACAATGATGGGGAAGCTTGAAGGACGCATTTCGGGTAGCGTGCATTATGATAATGTGGCACCCTGCTATTTAGGTGGAATGCAACTTATCCTTGATGAAATAGGCATAATTAGCGAATCAATACCTCATTTTGAAGATTGGTATTGGGTGATGGCATACCCCGGTATTAAGGTTTCAACCGCTGAAGCGCGAGCAATATTACCGGCTCAATATCAAAAAGCGGATTGCGTAGCACACGGTCGCTATGTGGGTGGTTTTTTGCATGCTTGTTATACCAAACAACCTAAATTGGCTTCGGCAATGCTTGTTGATAATATTGCTGAACCTTACCGCAAACAATTATTACCTAGCTTTGATGAAATACAAAAACGGGCCAAACAGCTCGGAGCTCTAGCATCGGGAATTTCTGGCTCAGGTCCAACAATGTTTGTCATTGCAGATCAACTTGAAACTGCACAACAAATTGAATTACTGCTTAAACATTGTTATTTACAAAATGATGAAGGCTTTACCCATATTTGTAAAATAGATCCCCTAGGCGCAAGAATTATTTAAGTTTATTTATTATAAAAACAGGACTAAATCTAAAAAATACGTTAACTTTTTACTGTTCAAGCTGATAGCAGTAAAAGTGAAAGATTAAAGATAACCGGAACATAATTATGAAATTATATAACTTAAAAGATCATTCAGAACAAGTTAGTTTTTCTCAAGCGGTACAACAAGGATTAGGAAAAGGCCAAGGCCTATTCTTTCCCCAAGAACTCCCTAAATTTTCCATAAACGAAATTGAATCATTATTAAATCTTGATTTTGTTACTCGTAGCGCCAAAATATTATCTGCTTTTATTGGTGATGAAATTAGCAGTGATGATATGTACAGACTAGTTAAAAATGCTTTTCAATTTCCTGCCCCCATAACATCCGTTGAAGCAGATATTGGCTCATTAGAGCTTTATCATGGTCCCACACTAGCATTTAAAGATTTTGGTGGGCGATTTATGGCACAAGCGTTAGTTCAAGTGGCAGCAGATAAAAAAATCACTATTTTAACTGCGACATCTGGCGATACAGGCGCAGCTGTCGCCCATGCATTTTATCATTTGCCGAATATTCGGGCCGTTATTTTATACCCTGAAGGGAAAATCAGCCCATTACAAGAAAAACTCTTTTGTACACTTGGTGATAATATTCATACCATTGCCATCAAAAGTGATTTTGATGCCTGCCAAGCATTAGTGAAAAAGGCATTTGATGATGAAGAATTAAAAACTAAAATTGGTTTGAACTCTGCTAATTCGATCAATATCAGCCGATTACTCGCTCAAATATGTTACTATTTTGAAGCTTACGCTCAATTAACACCCAAACAACGTGAGCAATTAGTTATTTCGGTTCCAAGTGGCAACTTTGGTGATTTAACCGCTGGGCTACTTGCAAAAACCATGGGCTTACCAATTAAGCGTTTTATTGCAGCAACTAATGCGAATGATACAGTACCTCGATATTTAGAAACTGGTAAATGGGAACCACATGCAACAATTGCAACGCTATCTAATGCAATGGATGTTAGTCAACCCAATAACTGGCCTAGAATTGAAGAAATTTATCAGCGTGAAGGTTGGGATCTTAAATCACTGGCTCATGCGGCGGTTTCTGATGAAGTTGCTAAACAAACCGTTTGTGAACTCGATCAAAAAGGCTATTTATCCGAACCACATGGCGCAATTGCTTATCGTGCTTTACGTGATCAGTTACAAAAGGGTGAATATGGCTTATTTTTAGGTACTGCGCACCCTGCTAAATTTAAAGAAGTCGTTGAAAATATTCTTGGCAAGCAAATTGCACTTCCTAACGCATTAGCTGAACGAGCAGATATGACACTACTTTCCCATTATATGCCGAATGATTTTACCAAATTACGTAATTTTTTAATGAAGCTAGAATGGTAAATTTTGTACTGCCGCCAAGAAATCGGCGGCATTTAATTCATTGAGTGATAATGCTCTCAATTGTCTTACTTTACCGCTTAGCTAATCTTACTCATTAAATAGCTCCCTTTATTCTTAACGCTAAAATATACATCTCATCAAGAATAGAAAATACTAATCAATCTTGTTTAAATCAAAATTTTGAGCTATTGTAATCTAAATTGTGTCATTATAAGGATATTATTATGTTTTGTCCGTTTTGTAATGCAAATGATACTAAGGTGATTGATTCTCGGCTTGTTAGTGAAGGCTTTCAAGTACGTCGAAGACGACAATGTGTTGAATGTAATGAGCGTTTTACCACATTTGAAATTGCTGAATTAATTATGCCTAATGTCATTAAAAGTAATAAAGTTCGTGAGCCATTTAATGAAGATAAATTGCGCAATGGTATAAAACGAGCTTTAGAAAAACGCCCTGTTAGCTTTGACTCGATTGAAGATGCTATTACACGTATAAAATCAAAAATTAGATCAACAGGCGAACGTGAAATACCAGCGAAATTAATTGGTCGTTACGTTATTGAAGAACTCAAAAAGCTTGATAAAATAGCTTATATCCGCTTTGCATCGGTCTATTTTAGTTTTGATGATATCGAACAATTTAGTAATGAAATTGCCAAATTACAACAGAAATAACACCCTAAATGATAATAAACGATAACGATTATTTTTATATGCAGCAAGCTATTGAGCTCGCTAAACTGGGTCGTTTTACCACGTCACCTAATCCTAATGTCGGTTGCCTGATCTTAAAAAATAATCAGATTGTGGGCACGGGTTATCATCAAAAAGCAGGATTACCACATGCCGAAGTTTACGCACTTAACATGGCTGGAAAAGCCGCACAAGGTGCAACGGCTTACGTGACATTGGAACCTTGCAGTCATTTTGGGCGAACGCCTCCTTGTGCTGATGCCTTAATTAGATCGCAAATTAAACGTGTTGTGATTGCTATGCAAGATCCCAACCCCGATGTTTCAGGTAATGGAATTAAACGATTACGTGATGCGGGAATTGAGGTTATTGTTGGAGTATTAGCCGCTCAAGCTGAATCGCTTAATAAAGGTTTTTTAAAGCGAATGCGAACTGGATTGCCATATGTACAACTTAAACTAGCTGCCTCGCTAGACGGTAAAATCGCTATGGCATCAGGTGAAAGCAAATGGATAACATCAAGTATTGCAAGGCAAGATGTACAAAGATACAGAGCGCAAGCAAGTTGTATATTGAGCACTCGCATGACGGTGCAAGCTGATAATGCTAGCTTAACAGTCAGGCATGCACAATTGCCTGATGACATAAAACAAATTTATCCTCCTGAAAATATTCGGCAACCCATACGAGTCATTATCGATAGTCAGAATCAACTAACAGGCGAAGAAAATATTTTTAAGCAACTGGGCGAAATATGGGTAGTGCGCAAACAAGATATTGCGCTCAATAACCCCAACACTCAATTAATTATTGAATCTTCTCCCCAAAATCATATTGATTTAGTTCATTTACTAACACTTTTTGGAAAAAAAGGCATAAATTCCGTCTGGGTTGAAGCTGGTGCACACTTAGCTGGCGCACTAATAGACCAAGACTTAGTTGATGAACTGATTATCTATTATGCGCCAAAATTACTTGGGCATAATTCGAAAGATATGTGTATATTGCCTAATTTACAAAAATTATCCATGGCACCCAACTTTCAGTTCGAATCGACTACGATGGTAGGTGAAGATCTGCGGGTTGTTTTAAAAAGAAGATGATTATATGGTTGATAAAACGCTTATTAAGACTATAGCAAATAGCTAAAATAGCCTTTAATAGCCAGTTAGTGCAAAGCAAATATTCGTTACAAAAAAGTTAGTATTCACATACGCCTAATATTTAAATATATCGGGCAGTGCATCATAAAATAGCCTTGTCGCAAAAGAAGTAATGTCATTATTCGTCATTATTTGCCATTATTTCACAAAACAAAAACTTCAATAAAATCAATGTTTTTTCTGACTGATTTTTATCATATTCGATTTGCCGTTCTTTCTGCTCCATCATAGCCCATATTCCTAATATGGTGCATTAAGCTTGATGCAGCTAATACTTTATGTTGCCAATAAAGTGCTTCGATATTATCAAATACCCCCTTTAATTTTGATTCACATTTACGCCAAGCGTAACAACCTGATACAGATGTATTGATTTTTCAAAATAAGTAAAAAATAACAAAAATAGACTAAAAAAAGGTTGCATAGAATAAAAAATAATCTTATCTTAGCTAAAAAATATCTTTATTTTTCGGTTTCTTAATACTTTCTAAAGGAATTTAGGTAAATATCATGGAGCGCGCTGTTAGTCATATTGCTTTAATCATCAATCGCCTTATTCAATATCCCTTTCTTGTCTTTTATAAGTTAAACGGATTTTTAGTAGTACGGGTTTTATTGCGCAATGCAAGGAGCAGATTATGCTAGCTATGCCACTGTCTTAATGGCGCACGATTACCGCTACCTCTGCCATGCCTTTGTATGCCGTACTTTCTAATGTCAGCGATGCGCAAGCGGTTAAAAATTACTATATCACTGATGGCTCACAAACGCCCTATGGTCTTTATAGTGGCACTCCTTACGAGCACTGGTTTTCTGTTATGCCTATGCTAGTTAGGCTTGATGAGCATAGCCCCTTTTTAGATTGGATTAATAACACTGAGCACAAAGACTGGGGTTGGCTAGCACGCTCTCATTTACCCTTTGCAGACATCTGCGCTCATTTACGGAGCTTAACCCAAGCGATTATGCCCGATGGTGAAACGGTGTTTTTTCGCTATTGGGATGGTGAATACTTGTCAATCATGCTTGATTATTTTACCGATAGCTGGCAAGACGTGCTGCCTGCTTTTGCTTTTTACTGGATTAATCACCAATCACATGTGGTGCATGTACCCGTTGAGCAAGCGGTGCAAACTTCGCCTTGGTGGCAGGTGCCACAGCCTCTCATTGACACGCTAGTGCAAACGACACTGACACCTTTAATCAGTAATATGTTGTTATGGTTAAAAGAAAATAATTTACCCCTATATGACGCCTTTCCAGAAGCATTAATCAAACAAAAAATTATGCACCTAGCCGCTAAGCATAAATCAAATACAGCAGATAGCCAAATGACACAGCAATTAGTTTTAGCGTTACAACAAGAGTTGCAATTAGCCACCAATCCATTTGAAATTTTAAACGCAGACTTTTTTAGTAATAAATAAGGAATGTTATGGAATACATTGAATCAATTGAACGCGATTTAGACTTATTTAAACGAAAAGCCTTATTAACTGAAGAATACAAAAAAATACTTGAAGACTGGTGTGTTCAAGCCTTTAATAAAACGTCCGGTGCTTTGGGCGGTCCGACCTTTGAAATGGACAGAGTGTTGTCTATTAATAATAACGATAAAAAAGCCAGTTACGAACAAAAGAGTATCGAAACCACCACCATAACCTGTCCAGAGAATAGAAAAATAGAAGTTGTGCTTAAGCACGAGTCAATACTTAATTTACCGATTCCTGATGTTTTAATTAAATTAATTAAATATAATTCTACGTGGTTTAACGAAACGGTTGACGAGAAAAAAAACCGACGCTGAAGGGCGAGCCGTATTTACTGATTTAACGGTAAATGAATCCTATTTTGCTGAAGCAATCGATAACAATTTAGTGGAAAACAACAAAAAGTTATTCAAAGCTTATGATGAACTCATGTCAGCGATGTACACCCAGTTAAATGCTTCTTGGCAAGAATATAAACCGCAATGGGAAAAAGGTATTGATGTTGTTGAACTGATAAAAAAATTCATTAAAGGCTTATTTGATGGTTTTATTAGTGTCTGGGATGACATTAAACTGGCTTATAACGTTATTACCGACCCAGTAAAATACGGAAAAATGATTTATGATGGTGCAGCAAAATTATACGATATTATCGGTGATATACCTAACATTGATATTCAAGCATCGCTTGAGCAAAGTAAAGATTTTGCGCTACATTTAGCGGCATTTTTTAGTGATGAAAGTGCGATTTACTTAATTGCTAACGCCGTATTATTAAATATCAAAATGTATCCATGGGGTAATATCTTACCGGAGCTGGTTTCGCTTGGTGGAAACATATTGGGCGATATCCTTCGCGGGCTAATATTTGGCGCTTTGCTGTCATTAGTTGCGGGTCCTGTTGGCTTGGCTTATATGGCTTATCGCTTAACCTCAGTTGCCAAAAAAGCATCTGGATTAGTAAAAAAAATCTGGGAAATTTTAAAAACTATTTTGAAGTCCCTCACAAATCTTGTCAAAGATTTTTTCGAGAAAGTGGCTAAATTAGTACACCAAATGAAAAACACTTTAATGACAAAATTAAATAAAGAAACTAGAGCCGGAGCGAAGCAAAAAACACATCTAGAAATTGAACACAAAAAAGAAACCTCATCAGGAAGCACCCATAACGATACCGCCTCGCAATCGACGAAAAAATGCACAACCACAGGGTGCCCTATCTCCATGGTCACCGGTGAAGAGTTGTTATTACTTGATGATGCGACACTATTAGGGGTTTATCCTTTTACGTTCCAACGACAATATCGTACCACCGCCGTCGAAGTGAGCTCAGTATTTGGTTATGGTTGGAGCCACTCATTACAGCATCATTTCACCTTTAATGATAAAGACGAAACCATTAAATGGGTTGACCATCAAAATCTTATCATTTCCCTACCCATGCCCGACAAGGCGATTTCCTTATCGGCTAATTTGATGGCGAAAACTGCAGTCTGGTTAGGAGAGCAAGAGCAGGAATACCTGTTTACCTCGGACAGTTTAAATGGTTGGGTCATGCATGTTAACCGTTTAGCGGATAATAGCGGTAAAATAACCGGCTTTTCTCAGAAAAAACAACATCTCCATCTTCATTATGACGATAAAACCGACCTACCAATAAGATTAGAAAACCCAGCGGGGGCCAGTTTACTGTTTGATTATATTGCCACCGAGCAAGGTCACCGCCTAGCCGAAATTCGCTTAAAACGGCATATTACCTTGAGTGATGCTGTGCCAGAGCCGATTATTCGCTACACCTATGATGAACGCGGGCAACTTAGCGAAGCCATCAATCCGGCTAACGAAGCGGAGCGTTATACGTATCGTGACGATTATGTCTTTAGCCAACGCCGTTTAGCCGGTGGCGCCGAATTTTATTGGGAATGGCAAGGTGAAGGCAAAGCGGTGCGAGCACTGCGTCACTGGAGTAATATTCCTAATACAGAAATACGCTATGAATGGGATGATGCGGCGGGCACTTCTACGGCGATTTATGCCGATGGCTCAAAAGAGATATGGGTGCATGATAAACAATCCGCCCGTCAGGTTAAGCATATTTCACCGAGTGGTGCAACAATTGAACGTCACTATGGTCAAGAAGGAGAGCTTTTAGCCGAAACCGACCCCTTAGGCAATACCACCGAATATCGCTATGACGGTGAGCTCAATTGCATATCAGTCACCTATCCCGATGGCCAGCGTTTATGGCAACGCTTTAATCGTGGCTTATTAATGGAGCGTATACAGTACAGTGCCGATGCCAGTGAAAAAAGCAAAGAAAAATGGGAATATGATAGTGATGGACAACTGCTGTGCTATATCAACCCCATGCAAGAAGAGTTGCACTATCAGTGGACCGATAGCGGCCTATTAAGTGCTATCCGCTATGGCGATGAGACCAGCGAACACTATACCATCAACGCACTGGGGCAACTGCTTGAATACCAAAGTCGCAGTGGTGAAATCACCTATTACCGTTACAATGCCATGGGCAAACTGGTGTTTGAAAGCACCAGCAATCCGCAACAATATGAGCATAAAAAAGCGATTGACCAACTACCAGCAACTCGGTTGGTCTGGAATGATGCTGGACGGCTAGCTGCCGTACGTTGGCCGGATGGTAGCTCACGCCAATTTAGCTATAACCCGTATGGTGGCATAACAAAAGAAGTTGACGAAAAGCAGCGTGAAACGTGCTACGAATATCATGACAACACCATGCTGATTAAACGCATTCGTTATCCCGACAACAGTTATAGCGAATACTTCTATGACAATGTGCATGGTGAAATTAGCGACATTATTAATGCCAATGGCGACCATTATCATATTGATTACACGCCGAGTGGCAAAGTAAAAACAGAAAAACTGTTTGATGGGCGCTATATCGTTTGGGATTATGATGCTAATGACCAGATAATCAAGCGAACAGAATACGGCGATACTCGACAAGACGACACCGCCTTAATCACCACCTATGAGCGTGACCATTGCGGACGGTTAACTGCCCGTATATTGCCTGATGGACAAAAGGTCACCTACCACTATGATGGATTTGGTCGACTCAATGAGGTGGACGATGGCAAATGGCCACTGGTATGGCAATACGACAAATGTGGACGCATCACGCAAGAGCACCAAGGCTTTAGTAGTCAATATTTTGATTATGACCAAGCGGGACGCTTATTTAGAATGCGCCTGCCTGATGGTAACATCTTAACCCACTATTACCGAGGTGATGAAGTCAGCCAAATCGACCTAAACGGTCAAACACTATCGACCCACCGCTGGCAGGAAGGCAATGAAATTGCCCGTAGCATGGGGCGATTTGGCGAACTCAATTGTCATCAGCAATTTGATAGCCGTGGTCGATTGCTTAATCAAAAAGTCAGGGTCAAAGACAGCCTGAATAAACCGATTGAACGTCATTACCAATATAATGTTGCCGGTGAGCTCACCCAAATGACCGACAACTACAAAGGGGTAAAAACCTTCACCCACGACTTAAAAAGCCGACTCAGTAGCGCTAGCCACCAACCTTATAGCCAAGGACAGTTACCGGATGAGCTGAGCTATAAAGGCTATCATGAGCACTTTTATTTTGACGGAGCCGATAACTTACTGGGCAGTGAAAAGCCACTTGATGAATTAAAACACGCATCACCTACTGCCAAAACCCATGGCACCCCCAAAGCACCCTGCCCCCACAGCAACAAGCTCAAGGCTAACCGCTTATTGATTCAAGGTGACCGCCATTATCAGTACGA
>NZ_LZHN01000076.1:0-11294 GCF_001690435.1 Gilliamella sp. Nev3-1
GCGACATTATTAATGCCAATGGCGACCATTATCATATTGATTACACGCCGAGTGGCAAAGTAAAAACAGAAAAACTGTTTGATGGGCGCTATATCGTTTGGGATTATGATGCTAATGACCAGATAATCAAGCGAACAGAATACGGCGATACTCGACAAGACGACACCGCCTTAATCACCACCTATGAGCGTGACCATTGCGGACGGTTAACTGCCCGTATATTGCCTGATGGACAAAAGGTCACCTACCACTATGATGGATTTGGTCGACTCAATGAGGTGGACGATGGCAAATGGCCACTGGTATGGCAATACGACAAATGTGGACGCATCACGCAAGAGCACCAAGGCTTTAGTAGTCAATATTTTGATTATGACCAAGCGGGACGCTTATTTAGAATGCGCCTGCCTGATGGTAACATCTTAACCCACTATTACCGAGGTGATGAAGTCAGCCAAATCGACCTAAACGGTCAAACACTATCGACCCACCGCTGGCAGGAAGGCAATGAAATTGCCCGTAGCATGGGGCGATTTGGCGAACTCAATTGTCATCAGCAATTTGATAGCCGTGGTCGATTGCTTAATCAAAAAGTCAGGGTCAAAGACAGCCTGAATAAACCGATTGAACGTCATTACCAATATAATGTTGCCGGTGAGCTCACCCAAATGACCGACAACTACAAAGGGGTAAAAACCTTCACCCACGACTTAAAAAGCCGACTCAGTAGCGCTAGCCACCAACCTTATAGCCAAGGACAGTTACCGGATGAGCTGAGCTATAAAGGCTATCATGAGCACTTTTATTTTGACGGAGCCGATAACTTACTGGGCAGTGAAAAGCCACTTGATGAATTAAAACACGCATCACCTACTGCCAAAACCCATGGCACCCCCAAAGCACCCTGCCCCCACAGCAACAAGCTCAAGGCTAACCGCTTATTGATTCAAGGTGACCGCCATTATCAGTACGACCAATACGGCAATGTGATTCGAGAGTTACGCGGTAAACGGCAACATACTGAACACCAATTTAAATGGAATGGGCAACATCAGCTTATTGAATTTAAAAAAATCCGCCACTACTGGGACGAAAACGACAAAGACTTTCATCAAACGGTAGAAACCGTACACTGTTATGAGTATGACGCCTTTGGTCGCCGAATCAGCAAAACCGACATGCAAACGGGCGATAAAACACTCTTCTTCTGGCAAGGTGAAAACCTTATTACGGAATGCCACGCCGATGATGCGGACTTTAGTGTAGAGGTAATCCGTAATGAACACACCAAAGCCCTAGACTACCGCTGCATCAGTTACATTTACGAGCCGGGCAGCACCGGCTTTAGGCCGATGGCGCAGTTAGTCGGTCGTGGACGAGGTGGGCAAATCTACTACTACCTCAACGACCAGCTCGGCACCCCGCAAGAGCTCATAACCGCGAATGGTGACATTGTCTGGAGTGGTGTTTACAAATCCTATGGCAACCTTGCCATAGAATACCGCACCGTACCACAAAACCTGCGCTTTCAAGGGCAGTATTTTGACGAGGAGTCAGGGTTACACTATAATCGCTACCGCTATTACGACCCGTACACCGCCCGCTACATCAGCCAAGACCCTATCGGACTGGTTGGCGGTGAAAATGCTTATAGCTATGTTCCTGACCCACTGGCTTGGATTGACCCGTTGGGATTGTCGGATGAGTGCCCGGGAGTAAAAGCTGGAAAGAATCACGTAGCTGAAACTTATGCGCAACAAGTGATTACCCACGTAGATCCTAAGAAATTAATTAGTCGACAAAATTCAACTGAAATGTCAGGTTCAAATATTAAAAGACTTATAAAGAATATGAAGGCTCATGGATTTGATATCACTCAACCTATAGATGTGGCTATCGTCAATGGAAAAATGATTATTATTGATGGCCATCATAGAGCAGTGGCAGCAGCCAAAGCAGGATTGAAAGATGTACCTATTAGAATTAACAACGTATCGGTGACTCAAAGTAATCAGCTATTATTGGAAGTTGCAGAGGCTCGCTCAAGGTACTAACATGAAAAAATATATAAGACAAATCATACAATTGCAAAAAAATATAATAACTACTTTTAAAAGGGTTTATCCAGAAGTTAAGGATTACAATTTATTATTAGATTGTCCTAGAGAGGGAAAATTAGAGATTAATGGGCAAATATGGTTATTTATAAAACATGGTAAAGGATTGAAATTTATTAGGAAGGAACCTGTGCCTAAGATTATTGTTGATATACATAACTATTTTTCAGAGCCAAATGTGCTAGATGAATGGAGATTAAAGCAATATATTGAGTCCCTAAACCTAACTTATTCTACAAGTGAAATTAACAATAGCTTACATGAATTGACATTAACTCATTTTTTAAAAAAAATATCCGAACAACAATATAAATTAAATGAACTAAAATAATAGAATTTCAACTATCAATTTAGAATAATGGAAAAATAATAAAAATATAATTTCTAAACTATACTGTTAGGCTTAAACTATAATCGCTATCGCTATTACGACCCTCACACAGGTCGCTACATCAGCCAAGACCCTATCGGACTGGCTGGTGGTGAAAACGCTTACAGCTACGTTCCAGACCCACTGGCTTGGATTGACCCATTGGGGTTGTCGGGATTGTCGGATGAGTGTCCGGGGATAAAAAATGCTAGTGATAAAGAAGTCATTGGTTATGCTAAGGGAGCCGCTAGCAGTGCCTTTGAGAATATAAAACGAAATCAACATGCCTCTCGTCATTTAATTGATGAAGGAGTACTCCCAAATTGGAATAAAAATACTGCAGCTCTATATAAAGAAATGGGAATATCAGTTTTAGAGAATCCTACTCATACCTTTGACCATGTATTGAGAGATGGTAATGCTGTTAAAGGATTTATTGGTCAAGCAAATGGAAAAACTGTTGCCTTCATGGTATATAAATCGGGACAAAATCAGGGGTTAATAGCGACCTCGATTGTACCTAGTCTTCAACAAATGTCCAATTGGGGAATAAAATGATATATACAAGAAACATATTAAATATTTATTGGGATAGTAATCTAGGTGAAGTAAGTGGGCAAACATTTTATTTATACAGCAATGATATAAATTACTCTCTTCCTAAATTCCCATTTGAATTGTGGCCAAAATTAACTGAAGCAAAAAGTCATAAATTATTTGGCGAAAATTGGGTTATCTGGCTATGGGATGTCAAATTCTCTGAAATACCAAATAATTGGAAAAAAATAACCGAAGACACACTTCGTTTCTTTTTTGAAAAGAATTCAATAATTAGTTGGTGTGGATTGGATGGTTATTTTATTGATCCTCCAGATTTGTTTGATCCTAAAGAAATGTCTAATGGAGTTTATGCTGTAGTTGATGCTAATGGAGTATTTATTTGCCATAGCGATTTAGATAGTAAATATGAAGCTCTCACTGATAATGAACTATTAATGCTGCATAATGTGATAAAAGATAACATATAAATTAGAAACAGATATTATTTTTGTTTATAGGTAGTAACAATGAGTGATATAAATCAATATAATCCTTTTCCATGGCGATTTAGAGGTGATAAAAAAAGTGGCACATACTGTGAAATCAAACTTGATAACGAGCACACTCGGTTTATTGCAATCAGAGTTATGGCTTATATGCATGATGATGTATATGAAAGGGAATGTCAATTCGTTGCACAAGGGATTATGACTTGGGAGGATATGTACCCTGCAACGGAAAAATTGGGATATATGCCCGATAGGGATAAGGTATTTTGGTTATATAAAGTCTATGTGGATGATATTGAAAATGAGTTTTTAGTTGATGATGTAGAGCTTTTTGCCACAAAAGCAAAAAATTGTGAAGAATTTGTGTTTGATGATTTTTACAAATGCATGGCTTTTTTGAAAGAGCATTACCATGTTGAAGAAAAAGACTTTAAAAAATTAGGGGAAAATAATTACCCTCAGCATTAAGTTTATAGAGCGATATAAAATATTAATGATGTAATTTTTTAAATTATATTAAGTCATTGTCATTATACAAATCCTTGTATTAAAACAGCAAGGATTGCTCTTTTTACTCTATAATTTTATTGTCTATTAAAAAAATCAAATAAAATCAATACGTTTAAAAAAATCAAATAAAATCAATACGTTTTCTGAACGATTCTTATAAAAAAAACAATAACTTTTTAGCCTACCCAAAGGCTGTTTTTGATACATATATCAGTACGACGAATACGGCAATGTGATTCGAGAGTTACGCGGTAAACGGCAACATACTGAGCACCAATTTAAATGGAACGGGCAACATCAGCTTATTGAATTTAAAAAAATTCGCCACTACTGGGATGAAAACGACAAAGACTTTCATCAAACGGTAGAAACCGTACACGGTTATGAGTATGACGCCTTTGGTCGCCGAATCAGCAAAACCGACATGCAAACGGGCGATAAAACGCTGTTCTTCTGGCAAGGTGAAAACCTTATTACGGAATGCCATGCCGATGATGCGGACTTTAGTGTAGAAGTTATCCGTAATGAACACACCAAAGCCCAAGACTACCGCTGCATCAGTTACATTTACGAGCCGGGCAGCACCGGCTTTAGACCGATGGCGCAGTTAGTCGGTCGTGGACGGGGTGGACAAATCTACTACTACCTCAACGACTAGCTCGGCACCCCACAAGAGCTCATAACCGCGAATGGCGACATTGTCTGGAGTGGTGTTTACAAATCCTATGGCAACCTTGCCATAGAATACCGCACCGTACCACAAAACCTGCGCTTTCAAGGGCAGTATTTTGACGAGGACAAATTTGTCTGGAACAAATTTGAACAATGCTTTAGCATTGGCCCTGAAAGGGTGAGTATCAGGATGATACGAATAATCAGGGTTACACTATAATCGCTACCGCTATTACGACCCGTACACCGCCCGCTACATCAGCCAAGACCCTATCGGACTGGCCGGTGGTGAAAATGCCTACCGCTACGTCCCCGACCCACTGGCTTGGATTGACCCGTTGGGGTTATTTGGATGTCCTGTTAGCGTTAATAAAGCTATTCACGAGTTGAATAATGGAGCTGAAAAAGTTTTTGTTAAATCAAGGAACGATGCTGAAGAATTATTTATGAAACGTTATTTAGGTGATGAATATTTAAATATGACTGGCGAAAGTGGGCCTTCTGCTAAAAATTTACTAAAGTTTTTAAAAAATACAGATGGAAAAACCAAATTAGGAACTTATCATTGGGATGATATTAAAGATATAAATGGTAGGGTTGCTGGGCATTCACCTTCAAATCCAGATGGAATTCTCCCCCATCTTCAAATACACGAAAAGAGTGGCAAAATTATACATATCTTTTTCCAATGGGATTCATAAATATAGGAGTACATATAATGCACAAAGACAATCTCACCCATCTTTTAAAAGGATGTGTTTTAGTTAAAGAATTGATTTCTAATGATAAAAGATTCAGGACTTGGCTTGAGATTAGCTTGCAAATTCAGGTTGATCCTTCATTTACTTTTGTAAAGGGGAGATTCGTAATGAATTGGGATGTCAATTTTTTGCCTGAACATAAAAAAAGGATATGTGAAAAATCGGAAGCTAAATTTAAAGTTCGTCAGAATTCTTTTTTAATAGAAGATATTGAAAATGGATTTGATCCTTGCTACGAATGGGTTGGCAAATTTGAATATATCAATTCAATCGATGATTTATTTAGCTACCTAGCAAAAAATAATTTGAATTTGGATGATTTTGAGTTACCCACATGGGATAATGATTATCCATTGTAAAATTTATGTTTACGTAACAAGCATAATAATATCAATTATTACGACTGCATCAGTTACATTTACGAGCCGGGTAGCACCGGCTTTAGACCCATGGCGCAGTTAGTCGGTCGTGGACGGGGTGGGCAAATCTACTACTACCTCAACGACCAACTCGGCACTCCACAAGAGCTAATAGCAGCGAATGGCGACATTGTCTGGAGTGGTGTTTACAAATCCTATGGCAACCTTGCCATAGAATACCGCACCGTACCACAAAACCTGCGCTTTCAAGGGCAGTATTTTGACGAGGACAAATTTGTCTGGAACAAATTTGAACAATGCTTTAGCATTGGCCCTGTAAGGGTGAGTATCAGGATGATACGAATAATCAGGGTTACACTATAATCGCTACCGCTATTACGACCCGCACACAGGTCGCTACCTCAGCCAAGACCCTATCGGACTGGCTGGCGGTGAAAACGCCTATAGCTACGTTCCTGACCCACTGGCTTGGATTGACCCGTTGGGGTTGTCGGATGAGTGTCCGGGAATTAATAATACTAATGGCAATTCAAACTCTTCTGCTCACAATGCTGCTAGTTATGAAAAATTAAAATTAGATCTTAAGACAACCGAAGCAGCTAATAATGTTGTTGAAAGTCTTAGAGAAACAGGACAGTTACCTTCAAATTACGTAACTAAGAAACAGGCTGCTCAACAAGGTTGGTCTCCAGGTAAAGCATTAAATAATACAGTGCCAGGGGGACAAATTGGGGGGGATATTTTTCATAATACAACAGGAATATTACCTAATAGCTCAAATCGTGTTTGGTACGAAGCAGATATTGGAATAAACAATAAGATGTCTAGAAGTAATCAGTTAGAGACAAGGTTGTTATATTCGAATGATGGTTTACTATACATAACAACTGATCATTATTTAACTACCACTAAAATAGGAAAATGGAAATAGCTATGAAAAAAATAGTGTTAAATGGGGAAAATATTCACTCAGAATCTGATTTTCATAAACAAATAGCAACTTTATTAGGTTTTAGTCAATACTATGGTGAAAATCTAGATGCATTATGGGATTGCTTGAGTTATGACGTAGAACGCCCGATTTTAATAATATGGAACAATTCAGATTATTCAAAAAGACAGTTAGGAGAAATAACATTTAATAATATTATAAAAATATTTCAATTAGTAAGAGAACAAGATATAGACTCAAATTTAACAGAAAAAATTAATTTTGAATTAAGATAATAAAATGTGATGCAGGAAGTTAAATCCTATGGCAACCTCGCCATAGAATACCGCACCGTACCACAAAACCTGCGCTTTCAAGGGCAGTATTTTGACGAGGACAAATTTGTCTGGAACAAATTTGAACAATGCTTTAGCATTGGCCCTGAAAGGGTGAGTATCAGGATGATACGAATAATCAGGATTACACTATAATCGCTACCGCTATTACGACCCGTACACCGCCCGCTACATCAGCCAAGACCCTATCGGACTGGCTGGCGGTGAAAACGCCTATAGCTACGTCTCCAATCCACTGGCTTGGATTGACCCGTTGGGGTTAAACAGTTGTAAACTAGGTAAGGCATTAGAAGAAGCTGGTATCGTTCGCCCCGCCAATACCGCTGCTCATCATATTGTGCCCGTAGGTGCAAGAAACGCAGCGCCAGCACAAAAAATTTTAGAGAAATATGGTATTGATATTAACGGTGCTAAGAATGGTGTGTTTTTGCCAACTAAGGACAATAAAACGCTGCCAGGAATAAGGCATAACGGTCGCCATCCTAATGACTATATTAATGAAGTCAATAAGCGGCTTAGAAATGCAGATAAAATAGGTACTAAAGAGGCAATAGAAGCTGAATTACAAAACATCGCAAATATTTTATCAAATGCCGATCGTAACGCAAATTGGAAAACGATATTGAAACCATCATAAGCGCGTATTATTGCATTTAATCATAAATAAATTAATCAAATTGGAGAAAACACAATGAAATCAAAAACTTATTTATTGAATTCAGACTTGTCTGATTATAGTCATTTTATTGAAAATTGTCCTGAGGGACAAGAAGATATGCAGGGAAGAGCAATGGATAGGGCACTATATCATCGTTGGCAACCGTTTGGTGAAGAATACCAACCTGTGACTATGGAATTGTATCGTAATGATTATGGAAAAAAGAATTATCAGTTAGATATTAGTGGATTTACAGCTCCTTTTTATGTGTTAAGTGAAAGGGCTTTAGAGTCGTTAAGTGATATTTTTCTTCCGCGTGGGCAAGTTTTACCGATTATTACCGCAAGTAAAAGAAAGAAGTTCTGGGGCTACTTTCCGACTAATGTTTTAAAAGATTGCTTTAATAAAGAAAAATCAATTTATAAACAATGGCCAAATGGTTTAATGATAGAGCATGTAGTTTTAATTGCTGACAATATTACCGATGAATATTTATTTACTATAGAAGAAGATATCCGACGAGTTTTTGTGACAGAAAAGTTTAAACAACGAGTTGAAGAGGCAGGATTATTAGCGTTTACGTTTCAAGACCACTTTGTGGTTGAAACATCATAGTTTAATGCACTACACAACAAACTCAAGGCTAACCGCTTATTGATTCAAGGTGACCGCCATTATCAGTACGACCAATACGGCAATGTGATTCGAGAGTTACGCGGTAAACGGCAACATACTGAACACCAATTTAAATGGAATGGGCAACATCAGCTTATTGAATTTAAAAAAATCCGCCACTACTGGGATGAAAACGACAAAGACTTTCATCAAACGGTAGAAACCGTACACTGTTATGAATATGACGCCTTTGGTCGCCGAATCAGCAAAACCGACATGCAAACGGGCGATAAAACGCTGTTCTTCTGGCAAGGTGAAAACCTTATTACGGAATGCCACGCCGATGATGCGGACTTTAGTGTAGAGGTAATCCGCAATGAACACACCAAAGCCCAAGACTACCGCTGCATCAGTTACATTTACGAGCCGGGTAGCACCGGCTTTAGACCCATGGCGCAGTTAGTCGGTCGTGGACGAGGTGGGCAAATCTACTACTACCTCAACGACCAACTCGGCACCCCACAAGAGCTCATAACGGCGAATGGTGACATTGTCTGGAGTGGTGTTTACAAATCCTATGGCAACCTTGCCATAGAATACCGCACCGTACCACAAAACCTGCGCTTTCAAGGGCAGTATTTTGACGAGGAGTCAGGGTTACATTATAATCGCTACCGCTATTACGACCCGTACACCGCCCGCTACATCAGCCAAGACCCAATAGGACTGGCCGGTGGTGAAAATGCCTACCGCTACGTCCCCGACCCACTGGCTTGGATTGACCCGTTGGGGTTGTCGGATGAGTGTCCGGGGGTAAAGGCTAAAAAAGAAACGAATAGCACAAATACTGAAGGGCTAACTGGCGGTGCAGCTAGAGCTAAAAAATATTCAAAGAATTGGTCTACAGGAAATCTTGACAAAGTTATTGAAAAGTTTGCAGGCGTAAATCCAATAATAACTATAACTGAAGAAGGAAAAAGAATTTATACTATGGACAGGCTACACTAATTAGTACCAGTTTAATAAGGTCATTGTTATGATAACCAAAAAACAAAAGGAACCAACAATGACAAATCTCATTTCAAGAAGAGAAAAACGCAGTTTTAGTAATGAATTTAAAAAACAGAGGGTAATGTTATGCCAAAATGGCAAAAAACGAGCGGATATTGTCACCGAATACGACCTGACTAAATCCGCATTAGATAAGTGGATTAAGCAATATCAAACCACTGGTGAGTTTACAGCTCAAGCTAATCGTCGTGCTCAAGAAAATGAGCTCATAGCCCTACGTAAAGAGAATAAGCGATTGTTAATGGAGAATGACATCCTAAAGCAAGCGGCGTTGATAATAGGACGAAAATCAAATTAATCACCGAGAATCAACATCGATATAGCTTACGTGCGTTATGTCGATGTTTACAAGTGTCAAGAAATCGATTTTATTATCAACAACCATTAACCAGTAAAAAAACAGACAAAGAGCTTAGTAAAAAAGTGAAAGCGATATTTAACGATAACTATCAAGCCTATGGAACAAGGCGACTACAAGCAGAGCTTAGGGAGAAAAGCATACTATTATCCCGTCGCCGAATTGGTCGAATCATGCAAGAAAACGGATGAGTATCAAAATATACCTGTAAAAAATATTGTGCTAATACAGAACAAAGCAACGAATCAACAGTAAGTAAGCAACTTAATCGTGAGTTTACCGTAGGCCAACAACGAAAAGTGTTAGTGACTGATTTAACTTATGTGAGAGTAAAACAACAATGGCATTACCTTTGTGTGATTATTGATGTAAGCAATCGAGAAATCGTGGGACGAAGTGCTGGAAAACATAAAAATGCTCAACTGGTTATGGATGCTATCAGCCAAATCCCTATTAACTTAAATTCAGTTGAGTTATTTCATTCAGATAGAGGAAAAGAATTTGATAATCATCTACTTGATGAATGTTTAAAGGAATTTGGCATTGAGCGTTCATTAAGCCATAAGGGATGCCCTTATGATAATGCTGTTGCTGAAGCAACATTTAAAGCGGTGAAAACTGAATTTGTGTCAAACACGATTTTTGATTCACTTGAACAACTCAGGTTGCAATTTAATCACTATGTGGATTGGTTTAATTACAACAGGCTTCATTCGTCTTTAAATTACCAGTCACCCATTGAATATAAAATGAATCTATGACCTTATCTTTTTGGTACTAAAAAGTGTGGACATACCAGGTTTCGTCTATTATCTGCCCATAGGCATTATACTGGCATTCGTAGAGGGTGTCACCTAAGCTGCCGGTAAGGGCTATGGGTGTGCCGAGGTGGTCGTTTTGATACCAGTAGAGTTTGATGTTGTCTTGCTGCGCATTGCCATGCACCAGGGCTAATGGGCGGTAAGAGTCTGGCTCGTAAAGGTAGCTTTGCCAGTGTTTATCGTTATCCGTTTCAGCAATAAGTTTACTACCTTGCCACAAATTTGTCTGGAACAAATTTGAACAACGCTTTAGTGTTGGCCCTGCAAGGGTGAGTCTCATGGATGAGACGAATACATAAACTCGGTAGTTTTACCATCCACAGTTTTGCTAGTACGACGGTTAAAGGCATCATAAGTATAAGTGATGATAAGCCCTGTCGGTTTAATCACTTTGATAAGTCGATGCCGGCAGTCGTATTGATAGTGGGTAACCAGACTGTGGTTTTTCCCGCGCTTTTCGGCAATTAGGTTACCAAAGCGGTCATATTCAAAGTATTTATCACTAAAAAAGGTTAACCGGTTGCCTTTGGCGATATTGGCATGAAAAGGCATAGGGGCTAGCGCTTGGGTTTCACTGATTTTATTGCCCGTTGGGTCGTAATCAAACTGCTCGACTTTTTCAGCA
>NZ_LZHN01000077.1:0-1393 GCF_001690435.1 Gilliamella sp. Nev3-1
ATTTAAATGGCTATTTAATTGAAAAACACGAGTATGGTAACCAACATGATGAAAAACCGCTCATTACCCGCTACCAAC
Source organism: Gilliamella sp. Nev3-1 (assembly GCF_001690435.1). NCBI lineage: Bacteria > Pseudomonadati > Pseudomonadota > Gammaproteobacteria > Orbales > Orbaceae > Gilliamella > Gilliamella sp. Nev3-1. The sequence continues at coordinate 79 of NZ_LZHN01000077.1, forward strand.
GTGATAGCCGTGGAAAACTCATCGTAAAAGAGCTAGCTGATGGCATAAAAGAGCACTATAGTTACAATCAGAATGGATTATTAACACAAATACTCGATGGGCAATCGGTTTTAGGATGGGAATATAATAAAGTTGGTCGTTTAACGGCCGAGCACCAAAACTGGGCGACTATCCGCCATCGCTACGATGAAATCACCGGCTTACTCAATGGCACTAAACTGCCCGATGGGCAATGGTTAGAATATCATTACAATCAGGGTCAGCTACTGGGGATGACACTCGACCACCAGCCATTAGCCGCTTTTCGTTGGGATAAACAAGGGCGAGAGTATGAACGCCGTCAGGGTAATGGGCTGGTTAACCGTTACCAGTATGACCCGCTAGGGCAACTTATTGCCCATCAACGTTATCATGGTTATGATATCAGCACCCAGACCTCGCCAACGCCAATTTGGCAACAGCAGTATCACTATAATCCTAACGGACAGCTTGCCGAAATCACCGGACATCAGCCACGCCGTTACCGTTATGATAACGCCGGTCAATTACACACAGTGACTTATCCTGAGGTCAATCCCGAGCAGCATCATGCTGAAAAAGTCGAGCAGTTTGATTACGACCCAACGGGCAATAAAATCAGTGAAACCCAAGCGCTAGCCCCTATGCCTTTTCATGCCAATATCGCCAAAGGCAACCGGTTAACCTTTTTTAGTGATAAATACTTTGAATATGACCGCTTTGGTAACCTAATTGCCGAAAAGCGCGGGAAAAACCACAGTCTGGTTACCCACTATCAATACGACTGCCGGCATCGACTTATCAAAGTGATTAAACCGACAGGGCTTATCATCACTTATACTTATGATGCCTTTAACCGTCGTACTAGCAAAACTGTGGATGGTAAAACTACCGAGTTTATGTATTCGTCTCATCCATGAGACTCACCCTTGCAGGGCCAACACTAAAGCGTTGTTCAAATTTGTTCCAGACAAATTTGTGGCAAGGTAGTAAACTTATTGCTGAAACGGATAACGATAAACACTGGCAAAGCTACCTTTACGAGCCAGACTCTTACCGCCCATTAGCCCTGGTGCATGGCAATGCGCAGCAAGACAACATCAAACTCTACTGGTATCAAAACGACCACCTCGGCACACCCATAGCCCTTACCGGCAGCTTAGGTGACACCCTCTACGAATGCCAGTATAATGCCTATGGGCAGATAATAGACGAAACCTGGTATGTCCACACTTTTTAGTACCAAAAAGATAAGGTCATAGATTCATTTTATATTCAATGGGTGACTGGTAATTTA
>NZ_LZHN01000078.1:0-1380 GCF_001690435.1 Gilliamella sp. Nev3-1
AAAATATGATAGATCGGTTGAAATATTAATTTTTTATTTATAACAGTTAACCAGAGGAATAAAAGTATGTCTTACGAAGCTCAAATTAGTAGAACATCCCCTACGGCATTTCTATTTTTAGTTGATCAATCAGGTTCAATGTCTGACAAAATGGTTTCAGGTAGAACTAAAGCAGAGTTTGTTGCTGACGTGCTTAATAGAACTTTGATGGATTTAATCACAAGATGTACAAAATCTGAGGGTGTAAGAGATTATTTTGAAATAGGTGTTTTAGGATATGGACAGCATGGTGTTGCTAATGGTTTTAAAGGTGAATTAGGTCAAAAAGTTATTAATCCTATTTCATTAATAGAGAAATTTCCTCTAAAAATAGAAGATAGAAAAAAGAAAATGGATGATGGGGCTGGAGGAATAATAGAAGTTCCAGTGAAATTTCCTATGTGGTTTGAGCCTGTTGCAGACGGGGGGACTCCTATGAATGCAGCTTTAACAGAAGCTGCGCAAGAATTAAGTCAATGGTGTGATTCCCATCCAGATAGTTATCCTCCAACGATTTTGCATGTTACCGATGGGGAATCTAATGATGGTGATCCCGAAGGAATTGCAAAAGATCTATGTCGTATTAGTGCTAATGATGGTGAAGTATTGTTACTAAATCTTCATGTTAGTACATTAAGTGGTGCTGCAATTAAATTTCCATCTGGTGAATTTAATTTACCAGATTCTTATGCAAAAATGTTATTTAGAATGTCTAGCTTATTGCCATCGAATTTAGTTAATTTCGCTCAAGGGAAAGGGTACAGTGTATCTAGTGAATCAAGAGGTTTTATGTTCAATGCTGAGGCTGCTGAAATTGCAGACTTCTTTGAAATTGGAACTAGAGCGGCACAATTGAGATGATAAAAAAAATATTTTTGGGTTCTATTTCTAAAGACACATTGGATAATGGTAATTATCAATTTAATATAGAAAAAGATTTTATTTTGGATCATGAATCTTTAAATGAAGATTCATGGGCTATATCAGATGATAATTTAAGTATAGCAATATCAGATGGGGCGACAGAGTCATACGATTCCAAATTATGGGCAAAAATATTATGTCAAAAATTTGTTGGTAAAACTTTTTCATCATTTGACGAATATTTAATTTCAGCCGAGAAAGATTATGCGAAACAACATGATATTCATAATATGACTTGGACCCAAATTGAGGCTTATCAAAGGGGAAGTTTTGCCACTTTTATAGGTGTAAATTATAGTCAAATTAAAAATAGCTTAAAAATTACTTGTATTGGTGATAGTTGTATTTTTTTATTTAAAAAGTCCTCAAAAAACTATTTAAAAAGGAAAAGATCACGTGTGAAAAAAAAGACAAGGG
>NZ_LZHN01000079.1:0-4068 GCF_001690435.1 Gilliamella sp. Nev3-1
GGCTTAAACCAACAATGGCACAACTCATAGCAATAGTAACTGAATGATTTTGTTGTAGTTGCTGTGCCCACGTTTTACGTGCCCCTGTTGGCACTAAAGCTTTTTTATGATTTCTTCCTGAAGCTGGGATTTTAAGCTCAGTTCGGCAAACATCTGCTTAAGCTTGCAGTTTTCAGCCTCCAGCTCCTTTAAGCGTTTAATATCCGACGTTTCCATACCGCCGTATTTTTCTCGCCACTTATAGAAAGTTGAATTACCCATGCCATATTTGCGACAGAGTTCCTTGACAGGAATACCTGCTTCAGCTTCTTTTAAAATAGCGACGATTTGATGTTCAGTCATTTTTTTCATAATTAAATCCTCTTTTACTTTTATCATAGAGAATTTTCTACTTTTTGGCTGTACTATTTTAGGGGATAGTTACAGTAGTAGTAGATTTGTCCACCCCGTCCACGACCGACTAACTGCGCCATCGGTCTAAAGCCGGTGCTACCCGGCTCGTAAATGTAACTGATGCAGCGGTAGTCTTGGGCTTTTGTGTGTTCATTGCGGATTACCTCTACACTAAAGTCCGCATCATCGGCGTGGCATTCCGTAATAAGGTTTTCACCTTGCCAGAAGAACAGCGTTTTATCGCCCGTTTGCATGTCGGTTTTGCTGATTCGGCGACCAAAGGCGTCATACTCATAACAGTGTACGGTTTCTACCGTTTGATGAAAGTCTTTGTCGTTTTCGTCCCAGTAGTGGCGGATTTTTTTAAATTCAATAAGCTGATGTTGCCCATTCCATTTAAATTGGTGTTCAGTATGTTGCCGTTTACCGCGTAACTCTCGAATCACATTGCCGTATTGGTCGTACTGATATATGTATCAAAAACAGCCTTTGGGTAGGCTAAAAAGTTATTGTTTTTTATAAGAGTTGTTCAGAAAACGTATTGATTTTATTTGATTTTTTAAGTGGTGTAAAATGATAGAGTAAAAAGGGCAATCCTTGCTGTTTTAATGCAAGGATTTGATATAAGCACGGTTGCTTATTAGTCGTCAATTATTCTATTTTAAGGTAGCCTGCGTCTAGGTTTTTCTGGCTCTGGTGTGGGTAATTTCCATGATGCTAATAAATCTAATTCGCCAAGAAAATTGTTGATATTATCAAGTTCGTTCTCGGGAACCTGCCATAACCACAATTTATCACTTAATTCTTCAAGTGTACCATGGCTTGTATTACTTAATATCCAATCTTTCAACGTGGTATTATCTACACCAATCTCTAAATGATAGCAATTAATAATATTAGTGGTATAAATCATCCTAAGTCGCTTATTGCCATTTAATAATTTTTTGTCACGTAAAAAATAATATTTTTCATAAGGATATATAATAGTATAATTGAAACCTCCTGCATACTCAGTTGCACCACCTATAGTCTTACATCCCGTAAATTTTATGCCATAAGAAAAATAGTTTTGACGTGCAAAGTTTTTTATCAATTCCAAAACAATACCATCATGATCTAGTTTATTATCATATAAAATATAAATCTCGTCACGGCTTCCAAAGTTTTTTGTATGATAAACCAAACGTAGATAACAAGTATCGTTTAATACATTCAATACATCAAAAGAGGTAGCCTCCTGTAGATTTATTTTACGTTTTAATCCCTTTAGGGATATATTAACAAAATTAAAATCACTGTAGGTCTTCCTTATTATTGGTTTAATATAACTAGCCTCTGTAATAGGAGTATTTAATGCCGAAAATAGTGTTTCAGCAAACTCTAACGCAATATTCGGTGAAATATTTTCTGTATTATACAAAACAATGCCACTGTACATAGCTAATTTCCCTCTTTTATACCTTTAATTAATAAATCTAACCGATGTTTTATATCCCTCGCATTATATGGATGTTCAAATAGAGAAATAGCACCCTCTCTATAGATCCCTAATTTCTCCATAGCCTCTTCATTACGATCAAATAATAGATCTAATTTACGTCTATCCGTTTTAGAGGCTATCTCTATCGCATGCACTTTCCCATTTTTATCGATAGCCATAATATCAGGTCTGCGTGCACTTGCTTTTGTTTTTAAAGCCATGTTATAAGAGCGATTTAAATATATTTCGGTGAACTGACCAGACATTGCCAGTTTATTGGCAATAGCCTCTGAAAACTGGTCATGCCCTGGTGTGCTATCAACTTGTCCTTTTCCATATATTTTTGTTCCATTCACTTCTCGGACAGGGCAAATTTTTGTCAACCCCAATGGGTCAATCCAAGCCAGTGGGTCTGGAACATAGCTATAGGCATTTTCACCACCAACCAGTCCGATAGGGTCTTGGCTGATGTAGCGGGCGGTGTACGGGTCGTAATAGCGGTAGCGATTATAGTGTAACCCTGACTCCTCGTCAAAATACTGCCCTTGAAAGCGCAGGTTTTGTGGTACGGTGCGGTATTCTATGGCAAGGTTGCCATAGGATTTGTAAACACCACTCCAGACAATGTCACCATTCGCGGTTATGAGCTCTTGCGGGGTGCCGAGCTGGTCGTTGAGGTAGTAGTAGATTTGCCCACCTCGTCCACGACCGACTAACTGCGCCATCGGCCTAAAGCCGGTGCTGCCCGGCTCGTAAATGTAACTGATGCAGCGGTAGTCTAGGGCTTTGGTGTGTTCATTACGGATTACCTCTACACTAAAGTCCGCATCATCGGCGTGGCATTCCGTAATAAGGTTTTCACCTTGCCAGAAGAAGAGTGTTTTATCGCCCGTTTGCATGTCGGTTTTGCTGATTCGGCGACCAAAGGCGTCATACTCATAACAGTGTACGGTTTCTACCGTTTGATGAAAGTCTTTGTCGTTTTCGTCCCAGTAGTGGCGGATTTTTTTAAATTCAATAAGCTGATGTTGCCCATTCCATTTAAATTGGTGTTCAGTATGTTGCCGTTTACCGCGTAACTCTCGAATCACATTGCCGTATTGGTCGTACTGATAATGGCGGTCACCTTGAATCAATAAGCGGTTAGCCTTGAGCTTGTTGCTGTGGGGGCAGGGTGCTTTGGGGGTGCCATGGGTTTTGGCAGTAGGTGATGCGTGTTTTAATTCATCAAGTGGCTTTTCACTGCCCAGTAAGTTATCGGCTCCGTCAAAATAAAAGTGCTCATGATAGCCTTTATAGCTCAGCTCATCCGGTAACTGTCCTTGGCTATAAGGTTGGTGGCTAGCGCTACTGAGTCGGCTTTTTAAGTCGTGGGTGAAGGTTTTTACCCCTTTGTAGTTGTCGGTCATTTGGGTGAGCTCACCGGCAACATTATATTGGTAATGACGTTCAATCGGTTTATTCAGGCTGTCTTTGACCCTGACTTTTTGATTAAGCAATCGACCACGGCTATCAAATTGCTGATGACAATTGAGTTCGCCAAATCGCCCCATGCTACGGGCAATTTCATTGCCTTCCTGCCAGCGGTGGGTCGATAGTGTTTGACCGTTTAGGTCGATTTGGCTGACTTCATCACCTCGGTAATAGTGGGTTAAGATGTTACCATCAGGCAGGCGCATTCTAAATAAGCGTCCCGCTTGGTCATAATCAAAATATTGACTACTAAAGCCTTGGTGCTCTTGCGTGATGCGTCCACATTTGTCGTATTGCCATACCAGTGGCCATTTGCCATCGTCCACCTCATTGAGTCGACCAAATCCATCATAGTGGTAGGTGACCTTTTGTCCATCAGGCAATATACGGGCAGTTAACCGTCCGCAATGGTCACGCTCATAGGTGGTGATTAAGGCGGTGTCGTCTTGTCGAGTATCGCCGTATTCTGTTCGCTTGATTATCTGGTCATTAGCATCATAATCCCAAACGATATAGCGCCCATCAAACAGTTTTTCTGTTTTTACTTTGCCACTCGGCGTGTAATCAATATGATAATGGTCGCCATTGGCATTAATAATGTCGCTAATTTCACCATGCACATTGTCATAGAAGTATTCGCTATAACTGTTGTCGGGATAACGAATGCGTTTAATCAGCATGGTGTTGTCATGATATTCGTAGCACGTTTCACGCTGCTTTTC
>NZ_LZHN01000080.1:0-11337 GCF_001690435.1 Gilliamella sp. Nev3-1
ATCTCTTTAAAAATAGCTTTAGAAAATAATACAAACCAAAGTGATATAATGATAAAAAATGAACTTACCACAATCGTATTACCTTCTTTATTCTTTTCATTAATTTATACTCATTTATATAATAATATCTTTAAAAAATAAAATATTATATTGATCTATAATTTTTACGTGTTGTTTTTTCTTGTTTAAAAATACTACATATTACTATTTATCAAACAAAAGACACATTATTGAATTTCAAGTCAATCCGTTCTTTTTTTAAATAAATCTATACGAGAAAAATATCTGGTAGTGATTGGCAACTCCACCATGCGATTAACCGATCATCTAAGATTTACAGGAAAGTATGATCCCCATAAAAAATGAACAAATACCACCTCTATGATATAACTAGCAATCATAAGGAACACATTATGCGTCAAAAATTCAGTGCATAGTTCAAACAACTATCGGTTGATTATGCATTATCTAATGCGCATTTTTCATTGGCTAAAACCGCTAACTATTTAGGTATTGATAAATCAACGCTAGATAAATGGCTTAGGCAACTTAATCCTAACAAAACCAGTAAACGTGAGCTAACTTGTGAGCAACAAAAAATGATTACGCTAAAAAAGAACACAAAGACTAAAAGTGGCCAATGAAATTGCAAAAAAGGCGCATGTATCTTTATCAACCATCCAAGCCGGTGAAGTACCAATATACGAAACAACATTTGTTGCCATACCCATTACCGCTAGTCTGCCGTCAATTAAAAGTTAGCGTATCAGGTTATTCTGTTTGGCTAAAGCGTGAACCAAAATCAAATGAACTATTTGAGAATATCAAAGCGCTTTATTGGCAACATAAAGCTCGTTTAGATGCACTAAGCTTAGTACATAATATCAGGGACAAGGGCTAGGATGTATCATAAAGAAAGGTTAATAGAGCATGATAAAAATCAGTCAGAAAACCAATTGATTTTATTAGAGTTTTCATTTTGTAACATAATAAAAAATAATCACATTAATTCTTTTGCTACAAACCTATTATTATGATGTGCTGACTAATACATTAAGAATATTAATAAGTATTTAGTTTGTAACTCGCTCAAAAATGCTTTATTTTGTTGTCAATTTCCAAAAGGGGGATTACTACCTAGTGACCAAGAAAACCAATTTTGCAGTGCGGATTTTAAGCAGTTAGTGTTATCGCATAGAATTAACTAAAGTATGAGCCGAGCAGGCAATTGTTGGGATAATGCCGTTGCTGAAAGTTTTTTCATATGTGAAAAACCGCATTATTCATGATGACAAAACACGGGAAGAAGCCAATAAAAGGCTATTTGAATATATTGAACCGATTATAATCAAGTTTGCCGACATTCAACTCATGGTTAGATACCGCCTGAACAATATGAAAAGCAGTATTATCTTAATAACGCATTTATAGAGGCGAGCATTGCCTAATATTTTAGTAAGGAGCACGTTCAAGATAATGAAAAGAAATTTATAGTTATTCATTTAGCTGGAAACCATAAACCTTATAAACTTGGCTATGACGAGTTAGATATTTTAACCTTACCCAATGGCGATGAATATGATTTAACAATCCATCATACAGATAGAGTCATAAAGCAAATTTATATGATTTTGAAAGAAAAATTGGATAACTTTATTCTAATTTATACCCCCTGATCACGGGGAAATTGTTAATCTAGGGCATGACCTGTTAAGACACTCAAAAGAATTTAGCAACCAGTTTGAAATCCCTTTGATGATGTACTCGACTTATGGCAACTACCCATGCCTAGAAATTGAAAACTATCGTAACCCAGATAACATGATAAACACATCTAATCTTGTTTACTTATTAAGTAAATTACTCGGCTACTCCGTTAACATAGATCAATCTTTTATTGAAAACGATTTTATACTATCAGCGGGTGGTCAATCATATGAGTATCAAACTTTCATAAAACAATATCAGCACTGATATTGTTTTTATCTCTTTTTTGGAATAATACTAGATTTAGTGTGTCTAAAAAATTATGTCAATTTCTTAGACAAATAAAACGAGTAAAACTTCAAAGCGGTGATAATTTTTCCCTTTTTCAAACAATATTTGGCGTAATTACGTAACCACGATTTTTTTAAAGATAAAGGTCGTTTTGTTGCTTTCCAAGGCGATAAATCAAAATATTTTTTGAACAACTGAGAATCAAACGTTTGATACCATGGTTTATATCCAGTCACATAATGCAATAATACTGTATAGGGCGCTATCAGCTGTTCTTCTTTGCAAGAAGTGGTTATATGAATTTTTGTATTATATTTAATCGGCAGAAGGCGAGTTTTATTTTCTAATAAAATATTTAAAACATCTTGATCAGCAAACCGATAAATATTTCCATCATTTATCATATTCATACACAAAGATGTCATATTGTTCATGTCCCATTGTTGAGTATTTATTAGCAAAACACCAGCATTAAAATATCTATCAAAGTTTATTTGGTATAAATCTTTTATAGTATTCCTCATCGCACTATCATCAGGTATTACGCCAGCGACATAATTTTCTAATGCTGAATTATATAGTTTACTAATTGATTTTAGGCATAAAATATCACTATCAAGATATAAAAACTTGTCGGTTTGCTCTTTTAAAACATCGGGAATAATAAACCTAACACATGACATAGCAGATAAATAACCTAAAACTAATGTTTCCGAATTAATCTGAAAGTTACTATTTAAGTAATATATTTTTATCGTGCAATTACTACTTACTAATTGCTTAAAATTTTTCAAATTATTGGAAGATATGTTATCCACAAATAGGTGAAAGCATAAACATGTATCTGGGTTATTATAAATAACAGAAGAAATTGTCACTCCAGCAGGCATTGCGTAGTTATCATCAAATGCTAATGCAATATGCATTATATCTGATCTTTGCTGATTTGATTTTGAAAAGTTTTGTACTTTACTAATATAAATTTGTTGATTAGGCATTTGCTATTTTTTATTTAAATAATTTTTTTCCATTCTAAATAAAACATATTTATGTGTAAATTTATTTTTTTAAATTTTTTAATAGGTTAAACACTATATCATTTACCAAAATTATTTGATCTATATTTTGACGATAATTGAATATATAATTGCATACACATTTTATAATTAAAATAATTTACATGTTGAACGTTAACAAATTTATTGATCAAATTTCCCCTCTTATTAATAACAGCAACCCACAATACTCAACACTCAATATTGCTCTAGGTTTCGACGACAATTACGCAATGCCTGCCGGTGTTGCAATGTTATCAGTAATAAAAAACACGCCAAATTATAATCTTCATTTTCATTTATTTATTGATAATGTCTCTGATAAAAATATTGAAAAATTCAAAAAACTAAGCTGTAGTAATGTGTCGATTACGCTTTATTATTTGAATAATAATTTTATTATAAATCCTAAAACACTTGTTTTACATATAACTAATGTATCAACTTGTATTCGTTTTATCATGCCCAATTTACTTTCCTCAATAACTGATAAATTAATTTACCTTGATAGTGATGTAATATGTTTACAATCATTAGCACAAATATTTGAGTACAATATTGAAGATTATATTGCTGGCGTAGTAAGCGATACAAAAGATATGCAACAAACAATAAGTAAAATGTATCACATTGATTCAAAAAAATATTTTAATGCAGGCGTTCTTTTGATAAACACAAAAAAATGGTGTGATGAAAATATTTCTGAAAAGGCGCTAGAATTGATCAATAATGGAAATATATATAAATTTGCGGATCAAGATGTTTTAAACATTTTGCTTGAAAATAAAACACGTTTGTTACCTATAAAATTTAATACTAAAATAAAAATTTCTACTGACGCTCATCAGGAAAAAAATATTAAACCTTATACAGTAATTTTACATTATATTTCACAAAATAAACCTTGGTTTAAAGTATACCTTTCTAAAATATTTGAATATTATTTTCAACTCTCTCCATGGAAAGACGACGAGTTACCATTAAGTGGTAATAGTTCATCAATTAGAAACTATGCTAAATATCTAATGAAGCAAGGATCTTATTGCAAATCTATTTATTACTATGGCGTTTATTTAAAATATAAGTTATTTCTAAAAAAATAGCCATGGAAAAATACTATATGACAAATAAAATAACTGATATTTCTATAATTATCCCTTGTTATAATGTGGAGGACTATATTGCTGATTGCTTGAACTCTCTCATAAATCAAAGCTGTTTACCGAAAGAGATCATTTGTATTGATGATGGTTCAACCGATAACACTCTATTAATCCTTCAACAATATGCATCAAAATGGAGCTACATAAAGATTGTTCAACAATCTAACCTTGGTGTAAGCGTAGCTAGAAATAAAGGAATTGAAATAGCATCAGGCAATTATATTTTTTTTATTGATTCTGATGATATTATAAACATAAATCTATTTGATGAGTTTGCAGCAATATTAAATATAGAGCCAAATTTAGATTTTTTTTATTTTGACTATACCTCTTTTCAAGACAGTAAGACACATCTTAAATCAAGTCAATTCTCGCCTAAAAAACCAAAGTTTTTTAAGTCAGGATTAGATTTATTCAGTTATTTATTAGAAAAAAAGAATTATTCTGGTGTCGTATGGAGATATATATTTAATCAAAAATTATTTAAAGAAAAATTCATTGGAAAAAATCATGAGGATCATCTTATTTCTCTCTCTATTATATCGAAAGCAAAAGCCACATATTATTTAAAAAATAAAGATGCATACTTCCACCGTGTTCGATCTTCCTCATTATCAATGCAAAACATTGACTATTTATATACCAATACATTAAAAAATGTCTTAAACAAATGTATTACAAATATCATTGAATTGCCTTTATCAGAAATAGCTAAACGTAATTATATTTTAGTAATGAATGCAACCTATTTAGAATCAGTATTAAAGTCAAATAAATTACAATCAAAACAAGAAAAAGAAAGTCTTATTCAAGAACTGGGACTGCTAAAGCTACTAATACGAATTTACATCGACAATAAACCTAATATTTTTAGAAATATTCCTTATATTTTAAAATTTATAAAAAATCATCCTTGCCCAATGTCAACCAAACAAGCATTGCTAAAATGCGTAATAACTAAACAACATCCTTGTTTAAATATTAAAAGTAAATTCAAACAATATTCTTCATTAAATAAATTTTAAACTGTAATATAATCATTTAAATATGCAATATTTTCAATCATTAAAATTGCTTTTATACAGTTTTGCATAAATGCTATTTTTATTTAATAAATCTGAATGAGAGCCTTTTTCAATAATTTTTCCTTCATTCATAACTAATATTTCATCTGCATTTTCAATAGTTGACAACCGGTGAGCAATAACGATAGATGTTCGTCCTCTTTGTAGTTCTTCTAAGGCTTTTTGTATTGCTCGTTCTGACTCCGTATCTAGGGCTGATGTAGCTTCATCTAAAATAAGAATTGGCGTATCTCGTAATAAAGCTCTTGCTATTGCAATACGTTGGCGTTGACCTCCAGATAATAATACTCCACTCTCTCCGACTATAGTATCAAAACCCTTTTCTAGTCCTTTTATAAAATCATAGGCATAAGCTTTTTTAGCTGCTTCTTCTATTTGATCTTGAGAATATTCACCAATTTTACCATATGCGATATTATTGGCGATAGTGTCATTAAATAAATGAACATGCTGAGACACTAATCCAACCTGGTTTCTTAAGCAATATAAAGTAAAATCTTGTATATTAATACCATCAATTAAAATTTCACCGTGTGAAGTATCATAAAAACGAGTTAATAGGCTAGCAATTGTTGTTTTTCCAGAACCCGATTGTCCCACTAAAGCAATGGTTTTACCAGCAGAGACAGAAAAGCTAATATTTTGCAAAGCAAGGTCGCTTCTAGTTTCATATCCAAATGATACATTATCAAAAATAATATCACCTTTAACTTTTGCTATATTTAAATGGCCTTTATCATTTTCTATTGGCTGCTCTAATAAGGCAAATAGTGTTTGGCAAGCAGCCATACCTCTTTGAAATCCAGCATTCACACTGGTTAGGCTTTTTATCGGTTGCATCAATGCGACTAATGAAGAAAAAACAACTGTAAATTCACCTGGAGTAATATTCAAATCAGGATTACTTGCAGTTAATAGTACAAATGCAATTGCAAAAGAAATAATAACCTGAACTACAGGAGTTGATAGCGCAGAAATAGAAACCAATCGCATACTATCACGGCGAAATTTATTACTCACTTTATCAAAGTTTTTTGACTCTTCTTCTTGTGCACCAAATATAATAATTTCTCGATGTCCTTTTAACATCTGTTCAACAGACATAGTAATGCCACCCATTGAATTTTGCATATTTTTAGCTAGTTTTCTAAACTTAACAGAAATCAAGGTAATTAAACCAATTACAATTGGTGTAATAATAATCAAAGATAGAGAGAGCTGCCAGCTATTACTAAACATAGTATAAAATAACCCACAAATGAAAGCTGATTCACGCACTATCGTTATTAAAGCATCAGATGAAGAAGATGCAACTTGATCTGTATCATAGGTAATCCTCGATAATAGTCTTCCTGTCGAGTTTTGATCATAAAAACTAACTGGAGCATCAACAAAATGACCAAAAAGCCTTTGTCGAATTTTCATCACTATTTTACCTGAGATTAATGATAGAAAAATAGAATAACCATAATTAGCCACACCTCTTAATAAGACTAGCCCAAAAATATAAAATGGTGCCATCAATAAAAATTCTTGATCATTCATAGAAAAACCTCGATCAAGCAATGGGCGTAGTAATCCAATTAATGAAGTATCAGCAAAAGCACTAGCAATTAATAAAACAACAGACAAGAATAAAATAAACTTATGTTCTGCAATTAATGGCCATAATTTTAAGAAAGTTTTCCATGTTGAAGAATCCTTATCAATATCATTTATGTGTACAAGCTTGCTTTGTTTAGTCATATTATTCATTATATATTAATTTTAAGTATTAAATTGCATTTTATGCATTTGAGCATAAGTTCCATTTAAATTGATTAATGATTGATGGTTTCCATCTTCAATAACTTTTCCATCGTCAATAACTAAAATTCGATCTGCTTTTTCAATAGTAGATAAGCGATGAGCAATTATAATTGATGTTCGGTTTTTTTGTAGAACCTCTATTGCATCTTGAACAAGACGTTCCGATTCATTATCTAATGCTGACGTTGCTTCATCAAAAATCAATATTGGATTATCGCGTAATAAAACACGAGCGATTGCAATGCGTTGTCGCTGACCTCCTGATAATAAAACGCCATTATCACCGACTTCAGTATCAATACCTTGCTCTAATCTATTAATAAATTCAATTGCATTAGCTAACTTAGCGGCTTTAATTATATCATCTCTGCTATAAAGTTCTTTTTCACCATAAGCAATATTTTCCGCAATTGTTCCATTAAATAAATGTACATTTTGAGAAACATAACCAATTTGTTTACGCAATGATCTCAATGTATATTCTTGAATATTTATGGAGTCTAATAATATTTCACCTTGCGAAACATCATAAAAACGAGGAATTAAGCTTGCAATTGTAGATTTACCTGCACCTGAACGACCAACTAATGCTATTGTTTGACCGGCTTTTATCTTCAAAGAAATATTGTTTAAAGCAGGTATATTCCTTGTAGGGTAAGTATAAGTCACATTTTTAAACTCTATATCTCCTTTAGCCCTTTCTACAACAATAGAACCATGATCATTCTCTAGTGGAGAATCCAAAAGATCGAATAATGATTCACATGCAATTGATCCTTTTTGAAGCTCTACATGCAAACTTGTTAGTTCTCTTAACGGTCGCATAACGGCAATCATTGCAGAAAAAACTACAGTAAAAGAACCGGGTGTAATATCTAAATTCTGGCTAGCAACTAAATAAAGTATGAATCCTAATCCTAAGGTGGCAACCAGCTGAATAATTGGTGTAGATAACCTGGAAACAACTTCTATTTTTAACATACCACGCCTAACACAATCTGTAATATAGTTAAAATTACCTTTTTCATATTCTCTAGCATTAAAAATCAATACTTCTTTGTGCCCCTTTAACATTTCATCACTGGCGGTGGTGATTTGTCCCATTCCTTGTTGCATTGATGCAATTGTTTCCCTGAACTTTTTTGCAATAAATTGTGCAATAAAAATGATCATTGGAACCAAAATAATCAGAACTGAGGCTAATTTCCAACTTCCATATAACATAACTATACATAATCCGATCGCATATGCTATCTCACGAATGAGTATAATTAATGCGTCAGATGAAGCTTTTGATAGCATCTGAGTATTAAAAGTAACAACAGAAACAAGATCACCAACAGATTGCTTATCATGAAAACTTATAGGACTTTTGAGTAAATGGTTAAAGATCATTTGCCTAAATTTAGTCACTACCTTTCCTGATAACCAAGCAAGACAATAAGTTGAAGCGTAATTAGATAAGCCTCTTAATAAAATTAAGCCAACAATTGCAATTGCAATTGCAATTAAAAGTGGATAATCCTTGTCCATTAATCCGTGATCAAGCAACGGTTTAGTTAGCGAAATTAAAGTTGCATCTACAACCGCATTGAGTAAAAGCCCTATTACTGCAACAATTAATGCTTTTTTAAATGGGTTAATGAATGGCCAAAGCTTCTTTAATGTCGTAATTGAATTTAATTTTTGAGACATAATAAAATACTTAAACAGTAAAGTTATAGGGGATTATACTACAAATAGAAGTTTACCCGTTAATTTTAACGTAAATTTAATACGACAAATATTAAAATCAAAGAAAAATTAATGACAGTTTTTCATTAACTTTTTTTTATTTTTATTTTAATGCCTAAAAAACAAATAATATAATGCCTATTTGCATCCCAAATGCCCAATAACCGCTGTTTCCTTGTTAAAAAAAATCGATTAACTTCCCCAATTTTGTGATAGTGTTTATTGGATAACGAAATTAAATAATAATCATTAGGAAAATAGCATGTAAGGTTAAATAAATTAACAATCTCTGTTGATTTATTTAAAGCTAATATGCGCTCCTTTTGAGGAAGACATCGTAAAGCTTCATAAATTTTTTGCTGAAATAGATCGACTAATACTGGCTTAAATTTTTCGTGCAACTTCCATTTAAATACAAAACGAAGTAAAAACTCAAAGCACAATAATGGATCTAATTCGTGAAAGGTTTTATGATAGGTTTTACCTTTTTTATTACATTGGCTCATGATAGATCCGGCTCTTATCAGATAATTGTAAAATTTGTCGTTTATAAAAAATGCGGAATCACTCACCAGTGCATAAGACCAAAAAAATGGTCCATCCTCGTACCAAAGCCCCTCTGGAAATTTAATATCATACTTTTTTAGTATTGAAAGTTTGTAAATTTTATTCCATGCACAGACATCCATCTTTGCTACAACATCATTAGATAAGTTAACTAAACCTGTATATTTATGTTCAAAATATCGTTCGTCCTGAATTCGAGCAATATTATCCTCAAAAACAAGCCGTGTAGAAAAATAAACAAGATCTACTTTACCTACGCTAAAATACAATAATGAACTTTCATAGGTATTTAATTCAATAAAATCATCTGAATCGACAAAAGTAATATACTTGCCTCGTGCATTTTCAATACCAACATTTCTTGCTGAAGACAATCCTCCATTTTTTTTACTAATAATTTTAATCCGTTTATCTTCTTCGGAATACTTTCTTAAAATATCAAGCGAATTATCTATCGAGCCATCATTTACACAAATTATTTCAATATTTTTAAAAGACTGATTGATAACACTATCTAAACACTTATTCAAATATTTTCCAGTGTTATATACTGGAATTACAACAGATAAAATGGGGGACATCGACTATAAACCTATCTCAAACAAAAAACAACTAACTAAATATTTTTTAATAACATAAACAATAAATTTTTAATTTAAAATCAACAAATTAGACTTTATGGAACATTCTCATGCTTATAACCTTCTTTTCTAATTTATTGATTTTGTTCTTTACAAGGCAATAAGGAAATAAGCCCAAAATAAAGAAAAAAGCTATCCTTTTATAATATTTACTTTTGGAGTGTTTATATAACGCCTTACTTCTTAGTATTTCGGTTTTTATCACATCAAAATCAGGACCATGTTTATAGTTAATTGGATAGTGGCTTATCTTCTTCTTCATCCAAAAATTTGCCCACCAAACTTCCATACAATAAAAATCATCAGGAAAAATATTTTCATTGAATTCACTATATAAAGACGATGATTTATCAATAACTTCAGGTCTTCCAAAAAAAATAAGATCAGATCCAGCCAAGAAATTGGGATCTTCAACCATATTCCCTCGCCCAAAAGGATTAAACCCATGAAAAATAACATTTTCAGGTATTGCCAATCCAAATTTTAAATAGCAGCTAAGAATACTATCAATTCGAAAAGGAGATTTGAAAAAAATATCAGGCCGAGTAACTATAATCCAATCATAATTAATATCTTTTTCTAATTGATATTCCTTTCTCAACCTGTTAACCATATAAATTGAGTAAGAGTTGTTTAAACATCCTTTTTTAGCTCGAGGAAACCGACCTATTTTCTCAATCAAAACCTCGTTTTGGCAGTCTAATTGTGACTCAATAACTAGTTTCCTAGGTTGATAGAACTTATTAACTAATGAAATATATTCATTAGTTAATAGTTTATCTGTCAAAGCATTACCATTTAGGTTTCGATAATTAATTGTTGAATGATCTAATTCATCCCAAGTATGAATAAAAATATCTATTTTATATCCATCCAACACGTTTTCATCTAACAAATTTCTTTTAAACGAATTAAATGTAAATTCAAACGTCCTTAAATGCCCAAAAAATTGAATGGCAATATGTTTAGTGTTTATCATTAATCAATTCCAGACTAGCTTAATTAATTTTATTGTGCACTGTTAGCCTATTTTAAATTTAGATTTCAATAAACTTAGTATGTTATGTCATATAAAAATTATGTTAATTAAAAAAACCATATTATTTAGGCTTATTTTATCCTTCTTAATAAAGTTATCTTGTGTTTTATTGACCTTATTTTTTCTCTTAATTCTTTTTCAATTTTGCTAACAACAAAATATGGAAGAATACTGATTACAATGCATAATAGTTTAAGAGATTTATACCTTATTTTTAAAATAAATTTTTTAGGAATATAATTTATA
>NZ_LZHN01000081.1:0-3352 GCF_001690435.1 Gilliamella sp. Nev3-1
GTTATGATAACGCCGGTCAATTACACACAGTGACTTACCCTGAGGTCAATCCCGAGCAACATCATGCTGAAAAAGTCGAGCAGTTTGATTATGACCCAACGGGCAATAAAATCAGTGAAACCCAAGCACTAGCCCCCACGCCTTTTCATGCCAATATCGCCAAAGGCAACCGATTAACCTTTTTTAGTGATAAACACTTTGAATATGACCGCTTTGGTAACTTAATTGCCGAAAAGCGCGGAAAAGACCACAGTCTAGTTACCCACTATCAATACGACTGCCGGCATCGACTTATCAAAGTGATTAAACCGACGGGGCTTATCATCACTTATACTTATGATGCCTTTAACCGTCGTACCAGTAAAACGGTAGACGGCAAAACCACCGAATTTATCTGGCAAGGTAGTCGGCTTATTGCCGAGACCGATAACGATAAACACTGGCAAAGCTACCTTTACGAGCCAGACTCTTACCGCCCATTAGCCCTTGTGCACGGCAATGCGCAGCAAGACAATATCAAACTCTACTGGTACCAAAACGACCACCTCGGCACACCCATAGCCCTTACCGGCAGCTTAGGTGACACGCTCTATGAATGCCAGTATAATGCCTATGGTCAGATAATAAACGAAACCTACCATCAGGACGATATAGATTCCCTGCCGAATAATCCGTTAAGGTTCCAAGGGCAATATTATGATGAGGAGACGGGGTTACATTACAACCTAAACCGTTACTATGACCCGTTTACGGGCAGATATATCACCCAAGATCCAATTAAATTAATGGGTGGCTGGAATTACTATCAATATGTGAACAGTGATCCCGTACAATGGGTTGATCCTTTAGGATTAATAAAAGGTATCGAAAATACTGGTTCTTTACATGAATTAGATCCTGTTGATAATCTTTTATATGGCTCTAGAGTAAATGAAAATTTACCAGGGGCTACAGGTATACCGATACCAAATCGGCCTACACCATTAGAGCTTGAGCTACTTAGTGAAAAACATGGCGTTGAATTTGCAGTCACATATAAATATGGTAAAGGAATGCATGGTCGTGGTGGGCAGTATTATTTGCATTCAGGAGAAAGAGCAAAAGTAACCATTCCATTAGAAAAAGATAGAATATTGGTTTATCATACACACCCACAAGGAACAGCTTATGCGAGCCCTCAAGATATGCAAATAATGTTACTTTTAGAAAGATTGGGATCACCACAGCGAAGTTCTCAAATTATTCCATCGGGAAAAGCTGTCATTCGCTTTAATGCTAAAAAAGGAAAACTTTAATGAATATTAATGAATTTAATTACTTATGGGATGGCAGTGAGCAAGGATGGTGTTTGATTAACTTAAGCGATAATCCAGCAAATCCCATTTATGTTATACAAAATATTATAACACATATGGCGTTAATTATTGAAGATGATGAAATTGCTCAGTTAGTTATAGATAAAATGTTAAAAGAAAACGTTACTATAAAAAAACTTTAGCTATAAAACATATCTATTTTTCGGATCATATTGTAAATTTGGATATAGAGGCAAATAGTAATTATGCATAAATTTTAGAAAAATTACTATTCTGAAAAGTGAAATAATCCTATTATACAAAGTGTCGCCTAATGGACAGCTTGCCGAAATCACCGGACATCAGCCACGCCGTTATCGTTATGATAACGCTGACCAGTTACACACCGTGACTTACCCTGAGGTCAATCCCGAGCAACATCATGCTGAAAAAGTCGAGCAGTTTGATTACGACCCAACGGGCAATAAAATCAGTGAAACCCAAGCGCTAGCCCCCACGCCTTTTCATGCCAATATCGCCAAAGGCAACCGATTAACCTTTTTTAGTGATAAACACTTTGAGTATGACCGCTTTGGTAACCTGATTGCGGAAAAGCGCGGGAAAAACCACAGTCTGGTTACCCACTATCAATACGACTGCCGGCATCGACTTATCAAAGTGATTAAACCGACGGGGCTTATCATCACCTATACTTATGATGCCTTTAACCGTCGTACCAGTAAAACGGTAGACGGCAAAACCACCGAATTTATCTGGCAAGGTAGTCGGCTTATTGCCGAAACGGATAACGATAAACACTGGTAAAGCTACCTTTATGAGCTAGACTCTTACCGCCCATTAGCCCTTGTGCACGGCAATGCGCAGCAAGACAACATCAAACTCTACTGGTATCAAAACGACCACCTCGGCACACCCATAGCCCTTACCGGCAGCTTAGGTGACACGCTCTATGAATGCCAGTATAATGCCTATGGTCAGATAATAAACGAAACCTACCATCAGGACGATATAGATTCCCTGCCGGATAACCCATTAAGATTCCAAGGGCAATATTATGATGAGGAAACAGGGCTTCATTATAACCTAAACCGTTACTACGACCCATTTACCGGCAGATATATTACTCAAGACCCACTTGGCATACTGGGTGGGTTAAATAGTTATCAATATGCCGGTAGTGATCCGATAAATTGGATAGATCCGTTAGGATTGATTAAGGTTGAAAATAATGGGTTTGAGGAGGTTGCTGGAGAGGGAGCCAAAAGCTTACAACAATTAGCAAAAACAGAAATGGACAATCTAGCTGCTCTATATAACAATAAAAACATTCATCCTAAAGATTTTACCATTTCAGTAAATGGTAAAATACTCGTCGCCGATAAAAATGTCAGTATTGGAGCACCGGTATTCACTGGAGCATCTGAGGCTGATGTTATGGCTTATTTTAAACGTCTATCTGGTGTTGATACTATGCCAACAGCAAAAATTATTCCGGGGAAAGGAACGATATATTCAATTAAGATCACAGAAGGTCCCAATGCTGGTAGTAATATTACGTTAAGAAATTTTTCCGAATCTGTAGCACAAACTAAAGCAAAATGGACTATAGATATCAAAAACCCGAGTATTAATATAAGGAAACAGAGTGGAGATGAAATTTCAATGAATTTTAAAAAAATTTATAATTCTATTTTAGAAAGTGCTTTTGGTTATTCAATGGGCACAATGTGGCAACATTTAGATAATTACACGAAAGATATAAAAATACCCTACGAAATAAGAAAAGATTTATTTTTTAGAATATTAGAAAAATTAATAAAAGATGGACATATTAGATTAGCTAGAAATGGAATTTTTTTATCTGGCACAATTGAAGAACAAATTAATTCTATTAAGAATATTTGGCCTCCTTACCCTCCCGATAACGAGGATGATGATCTAGATGATGTAGGTATGTGGTTCTATGTGAAATTAAATTGCGGCATTGTTTGGATTACCAGTAATGGTCAAGAGGTTTGGACTTAAATTAAAAAATT
>NZ_LZHN01000082.1:0-605 GCF_001690435.1 Gilliamella sp. Nev3-1
TTAGTTCTAAACATAGATATTCACATCTTTCCATAACTATTACAAAAAATGACCAGCTAACAATTATCTCTCATGATGAGTTCAAAAGGAGATTGGATTGTTGTGAGTTTATTAATAGGATTAATTATTATACAAGACAACAGCCATTAGTGTCTAAAAATAATGAAATTATTAAAAATATTTTAAACAATAATATTGATAAGGTTGGGCCACAAAATAGAATTACTATAAGCAAAACGTCACAATATTCAACTATAAAACCATCAACATTATTAAGTAAAAACCAACAAATAGCAGAAAAAATAAAGATACAGCAAGGAGGACAGCACAATTTTCCTGGAACTTTGAAGTTACCAACGCCTAATCACAAACCTAAACAATATCAAAGTAGTTTTTTTAAAGATCATCTATGGGCTATTGTTATTTGTTTGATTGTTATTTTATTTTTATTTCGTTGTTTATTTTAATCAAATATTGATTTATCCATTCTGGACACATAAGTAAAGGGTTATCACTATTTCTTTTGCAAATAAAAAGTTAAAAATTAGTATTTATATATTTTATGGAATTTTTATATTATTAACTTCTATAAATACTTTAAATAA
>NZ_LZHN01000083.1:0-18883 GCF_001690435.1 Gilliamella sp. Nev3-1
ATCGGGAAGGCAAGCCTAAAGGGTTCTTCTACTTAGATCACCGAACGGTTGATGGCAAACATAATTTAATTACCGATACCTATGTCACAGCTGGAAATATCCATGATCCCCAGCCTTACATGGCTCGATTAAAACGCCAGTTAGAGCGGTTTGGCTTTAATCCGGTTGGTGTCGGCCTTGATGCGGGTTATTTTACGGCTCCCATTTGCCATTTACTGCTGGCAGAGCAGATATATCCGGTGTTGGGTTATCGTCGTCCCACCCATGGTGCGAATCCCATCAGAAAAAAGCAGTTTATCTATAACAGTCAAAACGATACTTATACTTGCCCAAACGGGCAAACATTAATATATAAAACTACCAGCAGGGAAGGTTATCGTCATTATCATTCTGATGCAACAACCTGCAAAATCTGTCCGTTATTGTCACAGTGTACACAGAGTAAAAATACACAGAAAGTCATCACACGGCATATCTGGGAAGCAGATAAAGAGAAAGCCAACGAGATTCGTTTAAGTCAGTGGGGTAAAAAAGTCTATGCTCGGCGAAAAGAAACGATAGAGCGCAGCTTTGCTGATGCTAAACAACATCACGGACATCGCTATGCACGATTTAGAGGAAGAGCGCAGGTTCAAATGCAGTGTTTATTGGCCGCAACGGCTCAAAATATCAAGAAAATAGCGATAAAGCTATTTTTGTTACGTTTTTTTAGGCTATTTTTTAATTTATTTAATAAAATCCAAATTAAAAATCCTATTTATGGTTTAAATAAAAAAATAAACCCCGAATTATATCGAGGTTTGTCATCAATCTGAAGCCTTGATATATTCAAGGCTTTTTTCTTTTCATTAAAAATGTTTTTAACAAAATTGTTTAACAAAAAACAACCAACTAATGAATAAATTTGACATTTTCTATTGAAATTCATTTTTTTATTCCCATATAGCAATACATCAATAAATCAAACCATTATGTTAATTTATTCAATTAATACTAACTAGCGATGAACTAATAAGCTAGCGAAATGAAAAAGTTAGTTGATAACAAAGTCATTTTCGCCATTAGCATTAATTGAAATGACTAAATATGATAGAGGAACTAGTCAATGAGTAAGCAAGGTACTGAAACTCGTGGATTTCAATCTGAAGTTAAACAAATTCTACATTTAATGATTCACTCTTTATATTCAAATAAGGAGATTTTTTTAAGAGAACTCATTTCAAACGCATCTGATGCAGCCGATAAATTACGTTTTAAAGCGCTTGAAAACCCAGACCTATATGCTGGTGATGGTGAACTGGGTGTGCGCATTTCTACTAATAAAGAAGCTGGCACATTAACCATTGCTGATAATGGCATTGGTATGACCCGCGATGAAGTGATTGAAAATTTAGGGACTATTGCTAAATCAGGTACTAAAGCATTTTTGGAATCAATTGGTAGCGATCAAGCAAAAGATAGCCAACTCATTGGTCAATTTGGTGTTGGATTTTATTCAGCCTTTATTGTTGCTGACAAAGTTACAGTGAGAACGCGCGCAGCCACAGCCAAAGCTGACGAAGCGGTTATGTGGGAATCTGCTGGTGAAGGTGAATATACGATCTCTGATGATAATAAAGAAACTCGTGGTACCGAAATCACTTTACACTTAAAAGAAGACGAAAAAGAGTTTTTAGACGATTGGCGTTTGCGTTCTATTATTAGCAAATATTCTGATCACATTTCACTCCCTGTTGAAGTGCAAACCACTGACGAAGAAAGCAAAGAAGTGAAATGGGAAAAAGTCAATAAAGCTCAAGCACTTTGGACTCGTAGCAAATCTGAGGTGACCGATGACGAATATAAAGAGTTTTATAAACATTTATCGCATGATTTTGCCGATCCAATAAGCTGGAGTCATAATCGCGTTGAAGGTAAGCAAGAGTATACCAGCTTACTTTATATTCCTGCGAAAGCGCCTTGGGATTTGTGGAATCGTGATAATAAACACGGCTTAAAGCTTTACGTACAACGTGTATTTATTATGGATGATGCCGAACAATTTATGCCTAATTATTTACGCTTTGTAAAAGGTTTAATTGATTCAAACGATCTTCCATTAAATGTATCGCGTGAAATTTTGCAAGATAACAAAATCACACAAAACTTGCGTAATGCATGTACTAAGCGTGTGTTACAAATGCTTGAAAAACTGGCTAAAGACGACAAAGAACAATATCAACAATTTTGGAGTGAATTTGGCTTAGTATTAAAAGAAGGTACTGGTGAAGACTTTGCAAACCGTGATGCAATCGCTAAATTACTTCGCTTTGCTTCAACGCATACCGATAGCGATGTGCAAACGGTGTCACTAGAAGATTACATTAGCCGTATGCAAGAAGGTCAAGAGAAGATCTATTACATTACCGCTGATAGCTATGGTGCGGCAAAAAATAGTCCTCATCTTGAGCTATTCCACAAAAAAGGTATTGAAGTATTATTATTATCTGATCGCATTGATGAATGGATGATGAGCAATTTAACGGAATTTGATGGTAAACAATTCCAATCAATCAGTAAATCCGACGAATCTATTGAAAAGCTTGCCGATCAAGATACAGAAGAGCAAAAACAAGTTGAAAAAGAACTTGAGCCATTTATTGAACGAGTCAAAAACACATTAGGCGATAAGGTGAAAGACGTTAAATTAACTCATCGGTTAACTGATACACCTGCAATTGTCACCACAGCCGCTGACGAAATGAGTACACAAATGGCTAAATTGTTTGCTGCTGCAGGTCAAAAAGCGCCAGAAATCAAATATACGTTTGAAATCAATCCAGATCATAAATTGGTTAAACGTATTGTCGATACGCAAGATGAAAGCGCATTTAATGACTGGGTTGAATTATTGCTTGATCAGGCTTTACTTGCGGAAAAAGGTTCGTTAAGTGATCCAAGTAAGTTTATTCAAACCATGAATAAATTATTGGCGCAATAATCAGATAATATTGCCTATATCAGCCTCGATAAGTTAGCGCTATCGAGGCTTTTTTATTCGCATTTATTCGCAAGAATCATAATATTTAAATAAATATTATGATTCTTGTCACATTTTTTTGTTTTTCTTCTTTCGATTTTTTTATGACGATTCATAATAAACCAACATAAGGAATTGATCATATCTAATGAAAGTTTATAAAATATTAAATAACAATGTTATTGTTACACTTGATGATAAAGGCAGTGAATTAATTGTCACTGGGCGTGGAATTGGGTTTAAAAAGCGTGAAGGCGATTTAATCGATCCTAGTCAGATAGAAAAGCAGTTTTCACTAGATAATAAAGTCATATTGCCAAAATTTAAAGAATTGCTTTCAGAAATCCCTTTTGAAGTATTGACGACATCTGAAGTTATCATTAATCATGCAAAAAAATGTATAGATGGCAAATTGCAAGATAGCATTTATATTTCGTTAACAGATCATATCCATTTTGCCATTGAGCGCCATAAACAAGGATTTAATATACCCAACGGTTTTTTATGGGAGATCAAAAAATTTTACCCTAAGGAGTTTCAAATTGGTTTATACGCCTTATCAATTATAAAAAAGCGGTTATCAATTGAGTTACCCGAAGACGAAGCGGGTTTTATTACTTTTCATATCATCAATGCACAATTAAATGGCACCATGCCCAATATTGTCAACATGACAAAAATCATGCGTGAAATCCTTAATATCGTAAAATATCATTTTAAATTTGAATATGATGAAGATTGTTTGTCCTATCAGCGCTTTGTTACCCATTTAAAATTTTTTGCTCACCGTATCTTAAGTCAAAACAAACAAACACAACAAGATAGCTCCTTATATGAATTAATTCGGCAAAAGTATGAGCTAGCCTATCTTTGTACTAAACAGATCGATTTACATTTAATACAACAATACCAGCACCCTTTAACTGACGATGAAAGTTTATATTTAACCATACATATCGAACGATTGCGCATGGAACTTAAAAAACAATAATGTGATATGAGTCACATTTTAATCATTATATTTCAAATCACTATGTTCATCCAGCCTAAATTATGTTAGCTTAAGTCAATCATTTTTGGATTGTTATTGCATAGTATAAAATGAATTGCTATGTGAGCAAAACCTGAGCACCTCTCTTAAAGAGGGACTTAGGTTTTTTTTTGCATAAAAAAGGATAAGGTATGAAAAATAAACAACTTGCCGAGTCAATTATTGAACTTGTAGGCGGTAAGGAAAACATTATCAGCCTAGTGCACTGTGCAACTAGACTTAGATTTGCATTAAAAGATGAATCAAAAGCAGACGCAGAAGCAATAAAAAAACAAGTTGGTGTGATTACTGTTGTACAAAGTGGTGGGCAATTTCAGGTTGTTATCGGCAATAATGTTGCAGATGTATTTAGTGATATTATGGCACTAACAAACCTTAGTGAAAAACCAGCAACGGAGACACCAGCAGGCACTAAAAAAGGTGTAATGTCAAAACTGATTGATTTAGTGTCAGGCATTTTTATTCCTGCCTTAGTGGTACTTGTCGCTGGGGGAATTTTCAAAGGAATAATTTCGATGTTACAAATGATGGAAGTTGTTACAACTAACACGCCAACTTACAACTTCTTAAATGCAATTGCCGATGCACCTTTTTATTATTTACCAATAATTCTTGGTTTTTCAGCCGTTAAAAAATTTGGCGGTAATCCTTATGTCGGTATGGCATTAGGTGGGGCGTTAGTTCATCCTAGTGTTGTTGGTATGTTAGGTAATGCTTTTGAATTAAAAACCGAGTTTTTCAGTATTCCTATTGAATTAATTCCTTATCCTTCATCGGTTTTTCCGGTAATTTTAGCAGCGTGGTTCTATTCATTATTAGAACGTAACTTTAACAAGATCATGCATGATTCGTTCAAAAAATTTATTTCACCACTATTTGGTTTGATAATTACCGTGCCATTAACTTTTGCCGCCATTGGTCCAGTAGTGTCATTTTTGAGTAATATTGTTGCTAGCGGTATCCTCTATGTTTATGAACTTAACTCCGTCATTGCTTCCATGATTTTAGCAGGGCTTTGGCAGGTAATGGTTGTTTTTGGCATCCATTGGGGATTAGTACCATTTTCGATGAACAATATCTCGCTGAAGCAAGAAGATTTTATGGTTCCAATTTTATTCCCTGCGGTATTTGCCCAAGTCGGTGCTGTATTGGCGGTTATGTTACGTAGTAAAGATCAACAAGTTAGAGCGTTAGCTAGTTCTTCTGTATTATCAGGGATTTTCGGGGTAACAGAGCCAGCAATTTATGGGGTTAACTTACCACTAAAACGCCCATTTATCATCGGCTGTGTCTCCGCAATGATCGGTGGTGGTATTGTTGGTTATTTTCATTCAGTTATCTACTCATTCAGCTTTATTAGTATCTTTTCTTTCTTACAATTAATCCCACCAACCGGAATTGGCGCACAATTTTATGCAGTTCTGTTTGGTTCGATTATCTCATTTGTTATTGCCACAATCGTTACTTATCTATTTGGTATTCCAAAAGATAAAAAAGCAGACGATGCACAGCCAGCACAAAGCAATGAAGCAAATAACAAAGTTAATGAAGTTAAACAAGCCATCGTTGCTATTTCAAGCCCAATGACAGGAAAACTAATTGATTTGAAAGAAGTAAATGACCCAACTTTTGCTAGTGAATTAATGGGTAAAGGTGTCGCAATCATTCCAACAGTCGGTCAAGCAGTAGCGCCTGACGATGGTGAAGTCGTTTCACTTTTTAGAACTAAACACGCCATTGGTTTTCAAACAGATTCTGGAGCCGAACTATTAATCCATATTGGTATTGATACCGTAAAATTAGATGGGCAACATTTCCAAGCACACATCGAAGCTGGTAGTAAAGTAAAAAAAGGTGATTTATTAGTGAGCTTTGATATAGAAGCCATTAAACAAGCTGGTTTCGAAGTCACCACACCAATTATTATTACTAACAGTGATAGTTATCAAGATATACAACGTATTTTTAAACATGAAAATATACAAAGTGGAGAGGCTTTATTAGCGTTATCCCAAAATAAGGAGTAAAAATGTCAACACAATTTCCTAATAATTTTCTTTGGGGAGGTGCCATTGCCGCCAATCAGGTTGAAGGCGCTTATCGTGAAAAAGGTAAAGGCTTATCAACATCAGATTGCACACCCAATGGTTTGTTTGGTGATATTATCAATCGCAATGAAACCAAGATTTCCAGTATAAAAGACAACGCTATCGATTTTTATCATCGTTACCCAGAAGATATTGCCCTATTTGCTGAAATGGGATTTACATGTTTACGCACATCAATTGCTTGGACACGCATATTTCCGAATGGAGACGAAGAACAACCCAATGAAGCTGGGCTAGCCTTTTATGATAAATTATTTGATGAAATGGCAAAGCACAACATCACGCCATTAGTCACTTTATCACATTATGAAATGCCCTATTATCTTGTCACTCAATATGGCGGTTGGGGCAATCGTAAAGTGATCGAATTTTTTACTCGTTATGCTAAAACCGTTTTTGCACGTTATAAAGATAAAGTTAAATATTGGTTAACTTTCAATGAAATCAATATGTCATTGCATGAACCGTTTACGGGTGTAGGCTTGGATAGAAACAGCACCAAACAACAAATCTACCAAGCGATTCATCATCAATTAGTTGCCAGTAGCCGAGCGGTTAAACTTTGTCATCAAATGATCCCTGATGCCAAAATTGGCAATATGTTATTAGGCGCAGTAGCTTACCCGCTTACCCCAAAACCAGAAGATGTGTGGGCAACTCATCAAGAAAATCATGGTTGGTTATTTTTTGGTGATGTGCAAGTTCGTGGTCATTATCCAACTTATATGAATCGCTTTTTTAAAGAAAGCAACATCCACCTTGATATTACCGAACAAGATAAAGAAGATCTGCAAGAAACGGTCGATTTTGTTTCATTTAGCTATTACATGAGTTGCTGTGCAACTTCAGATGAATCACAAAAAACTAAAGGTAACATTTTAGACATGGTTCCTAATCCTTACCTTAAAGCATCAGAATGGGGATGGCAAATCGATCCTGTTGGAATTCGTTACTTGCTTAATTTACTTTATGAACGTTATCAAAAACCATTATTTATTGTCGAAAACGGTTTAGGCGCTAAAGATAAATTAGAAACTGATGGCACTATCAATGATGATTATCGAATAAATTATATGAATGATCATTTAGTGCAAATTCGAGAAGCCATTAATGATGGTGTTGAAGTGATGGGATACACCAGTTGGGGACCAATAGATCTTATCAGCGCATCGAAAGCAGAAGTGACTAAACGTTATGGGTTTATCTATGTAGATTTAAACCAAGATGGCTCAGGAACGCTAAATCGCTATAAAAAGAAAAGCTTCTATTGGTATCAATCAGTAATTGCATCGAAAGGTGAAAATTTAAAAAAATAAGGTAATTTGAAGAGGGGGGATTACCCATATCAATTCCCTACTTTTCCCAACGACAATATCGCAATATGTAGCTAGACAAACAATTAACCTAATAGAAAAATAAAAATATATTATTAATCATAATTACTATAAAACGACATCAATAAGAAATTGAATTTTAACATATTGGATTGTTACTGCTTTTAGCAGGCAAAACCTAAATATTAATTAGAGCATTGTTCTCCGATTTAACATTTAGTTTTTTTTAAATATAAAAATAAGTTAGGAAAAATAACAATGAAAATAAAATATCTAATAATGATGTTAATAGGGATATCAAGTTGTTCTATATTTGCAAATGAAACCATCAATAGCTCAATCTTAGATAATGCATTTTTTAAAGATTCTAAATTTGATTTTTCAACTCGTAATCACTGGAAGTATTTAAAAGAAAATGCCGCCCAACCAAAAGAAGTTCATAGTGCTTGGGGGCAAGCATTTACTTTTGATTATAAATCAGGCTATTTACTTGATATAATTGGTTTTGATGTAACATATAGCAATATAATTAAGTTAGGTGCGAGCGATTATTTTGCGACCCGTAATTTACTGTATAATGATGGTAAAAGCTATAACAAACACCATGCCCACGGCTTTAATAAATTTACCCAACGTTATGCAAAAGTTAAACTGGGCAATGACGCCATTAATTTCAATGGTAAAGCGGGTTGGCATAGTCTGAAAGATTTAGGTGTAATTAGTTCAACTCAGCACCTGACTCGGAATAGTTATCTTGGTTATAGTGGTATTTTTAAATATGATAATATTTACTTTTCATTAGCTTATATAAATAGCACCCTACCACGAGAATCATCTAAAAAATTACATTTTTTAACCAATGACCGTAAAAAAGTCATTAATAATATTTCCACAGCAGAAATTGCTTACAAAGATAAAAATATCACTTTAGATTATTCTTATGGCGTTGCCAAAGATTACCTAAGACGCCATGCAATTGAATTATCCTATAAGCCAATACAAAAACTCATTTTAGGTGGGCAATTCTATGGTAGCTATGCACTCGATAATTATGATGCTATGAAACAAAACAAAAAAGAGTTTGAAGATCATGCTTGGCATTATGCAACTGATGTTGAATGGAAAGAGCAAGATTGGAGTGTCAAAGTTGGATTGGCTTATACCGATGCCAATAAACACAATGCTCTAGGACATTATAATCGACATTTAGGTAAAAATACGCGGGCGCGTTTTAATGGTCTTGCGGCTGCAGGCGCAGATTATATGCGAGACGGAGAGCTCGTACTAACCACCGTAATGAGTTACGATTTTGTTAAAGATAATAGTACAGGTTTATATATGAATTATGGTCAATTTAACTACAAACATAATACATTAAAAAATGGCGAAGTTAACGTTTTTGATATATGGAAACCAACTAGTGGCGCTTTTAAAAATTTTTCTATTTTATCAAAGGTCGGATATGGTTGGTCTTATAAAACAGTCAGTGCCTCAGACCTTACACCTAAACTTAGACACGGAAAATACCAACGTTCACCTTCACTTTCGGCGGAAACGGTAATTGATTACCGATTTAATTTATTATAAAGAGGACAAAACAATGAAAAAATTTATTATATTAATTAGCACATTAATTATTTCAATAACAACCTTATCACAAGCTTTTGCTGATGATGTATATCTCTATGTCACTCGCCATGGTAAAACTATGTTTAATAACGTACATCGTGCTCAAGGCTGGTCTGATACGCCACTAACCAAACCAGGGGTTGAAGTGGCCGAACAACTAGGACGCGGTTTAAAAGATGTTAAATTTATTTCGGCTTATTCTAGTGATTTAGGTCGAGCACGACAAACTGCCCGCATTGTTTTAGAAACTAAAGGTGACAAAATTCAAATTAATGAAATGGAAGGATTGCGTGAAACCTGTTTTGGTGATTATGAAGGTGATCTTGATCCTAATATGTGGAATCCTGCTGCAAAATATTTAGGTTATGCATCTGATAAAGATCTAATGGATGACATGGCAAAAGGTAAAGTTACCCTAAAAAAAATGATGAATGCTATTGCTGCAGTTGAAAAATCAGGCGAAGCCGAAGACTACAATAAAGTAAAAACGCGTATGCAAGCATCATTAAAAACTATTGCTGAATCAGCCAAAGCGCAAGGTGGAGGTAATGTTTTAGTGGTCTCTCATGGCATGGCAATTATGGCTATGGTTGAAGAATGGCTAGATAAACCAATTACAGCAGGATTAGGCAACGCCAGTGTCACTAAAATTCGTTATACAGATGATGGAAAATTTATTGTCGAAAGTTTAGGTGATATGAGCTACGTCGAAAAAGGTAAAAATCAGACTAACTAACTTTATCCTAAGCAACTTCAGTTTAAATAACTTCAGCCAAAAACTTTAGGCTAAATAGCTTTACAATATATGGCTCACTAATGAGCCATATTTTTCATTGCCATTTATTCGCAATATTATTAAATAAATTTGTAGTATTTATCACCATAAACAAGCATAATTTGCCATGATTTTTATCAGGCATTAAGGAGGCTAATATGTTTTATGTATGCCAATATTCATCACCAATGGGGCTTATTACCCTAGCCAGCCAGCAAGATAAACTTGTTGGAGCATGGATTGAAGGACAAAAATATTTTGGTGATATGATAACTGCACAAAAAGAAGAAAAGCCTAATTTGCCCATTTTTAATTCTACCCAAAAATGGCTTGATGATTATTTTTTAGGGAAAAGACCGAATCTAAATAGACTAGAACTTGCGCCCAAAGGTACACCTTTTCGCCATTTAGTATGGGAAATTTTATGCAAAATTCCCTATGGTGAGGTTGTTACTTACGGCGACATTGCAAAACAGATAGCGTTACAAAACCACCAAGCAAGCATGTCAAGCCAAGCTGTGGGCGGTGCTGTTGGTCATAACCCCATATCAATCATTATTCCCTGCCATCGAGTTATCGGTGCAAATGGCAACTTAACAGGATATGCAGGTGGGATCGATAAAAAAATAGCCCTACTTAAATACGAAGGTATAGATACCTCTCAATTTCATCTTCCAACTAAAAGTACCACCATTTAGAGAATAAAAATTGCACTAACTTAATATTCATTGTTTTTTAAAACACTTATTTTTATACATGAAATATGGCACTAACTGAAGTTTCTTGATATGAAATAAATTTTTCGATGTACTCTTTTTAAAAGATTGAGTTCATTTGATATTAAAAAAATGACTTAATTAGTTTATACTCAAACTCGTAAACATGACTAATTAAAGCGATTAAATAATGATCTTAGCTATAGAAATTAATTATTTAACCCACTCAAATTTAAAATAATACCTACGGATAGGGAATAATGAAAATTAAAAATATACCACTTGTTTTACTTTTAATACTCTCTTCTCCTGTATTAGGTTCAACCTATGTTTACAAAGGCCATATTGCCAATAAAGAAATAACGTTATATTCAGACAGCAATTTTATCAATGCTTTTTGGGTTGATAAAGATGATCATAAACAAATACAACACCCATTATCCTCTGATTGTAAGTTTATTAGCTCATGCGATAATGTAAGCAAGCAAACTGATTTAACGCTTTATGATGATACCGATATTTATATCGATAACAATACTAACCAAATAAAGTTTAAAGACTCAATCAGTTATTTTAAATTTAATCATATATGGGCAGAACAGAACAAGGCGCCAAAAATTTTTAACCAGAATTTGATGGGTTATTGGTTTGATGGCAAGAAAAACCAACAATATACGGTAACTTTACAAAAGCAATTTGAAATAAGTAATAAAAAAGAGGATGAATTTAATCATTTAGAATTATTACAATCTGATTCATCTGATAAAGCCTATTTTACTGCGGTATTATCGAAAAAAAAACAAGAAAAAATTAGACTGGTTGGTATTAATATTTATGCCAAAAATAACCATCAATTACTACAAAAAATAAGAAATTTAAATTATAGCTACAATTACTTTAACAGTATTGAGTTAAAAGATATCAATTTTGATGGTCAACTTGATTTAGCCATTAAAAAATATCCTTCACAGTCTAGATTAGGAGACAACGAAGATTACTATATTAATGTCAATGGTAAATTTGTTGCAACAAACTTATGGGGCAGTAATATCTATTTTAACTCAAAAGATAACACAGCTACGGGTCAAAAAGATTGTTACGATTATAATGAAAAACAACAAAAGATTTTGACAACAATACAAAGTATCTACCATTATAAAAAACACCAATATATCCATATGAAAAACAGCTGTCAGTTAAAAAATATTGATACCAACCAAGACAGACAATGCAATGACAATGAATATAATAATTGTTTGCTAAAAAGAAATAATATTCATTTTGATAATCCCCACTACATTGATGAGGATAATATACTCTATAAAAATATGGTATGGTATAAAGGTAAAATGATTGATGGCTATGTATATGATGATGATTAATTTAAATGGCTACAACTTAGTGTAAGATATATTATAAAGATGAAAACATTACATATTGATCTTATTGATATCATTAATAATGGCGGTTTTTTAAAAAGCTTACCTTGTTTAAAAAGAGAGGCTTTTCTTCATCATTGCCAAATAGAAACAATGAAACCAGCAATTTTATACACGGCTAAAATAGGGATTTTGATATCGAAATAGGCATATCCCAAAAAGGGGATAACAACTACGAACTACTTAACTTATCAGAGGATAAACAAGCCTTGAGTGATATAGCTATTGATGATAAAAATGGAATAATGAAAACCAATTTTAATGATTTGTTATCCTCTAATATCATTCAATCATTACCAAAGTATACAGTAAACCATATAGATGATATAGGACAAATTTAAATACTTTTCTACAGTGGAAGCACGCTAATTTATCAAAATACTAATTTACCGCCAGTATTGATATCAAACACATTAACAGTGGAGATTTTTTAAATTTAAAATTCGTTAACCAACCATTAACATATTACCTAACCTATTGATTTTAAATTCTGTTAATAAACTTTGGTTTATTACGCTGACCAAAGTTCGCAATGACGAATAAGATGAAGCAAGCAAAATGGATAAGCCAAACTCACTTGCATAGTTATTTAAATATTACAGTTCTATTGGATGTAATATCACTTTATCAGGCGTAGTAAAAAATGAGACATAAGCGCCAACTTCACATGTGTCAGATGTTTCTATAAAAACAATATCATTTGCAACTGACAAAACTAAAACCCCTTTATCTTCACAAGATATTACTTTTGCATTAAACACGATGTTGTTATCAATCAAATTGATGTAAGCTTCATGTTTTTTGCCAAGTGTTATATTTCTACTCCATTGAAAAAAATCGTTAATATCTAATTCAACATGATAAGCCACGTTTAATAATGGTTTATTTTCCCCCAAATAGCAACGCCATAACCTAAGTCAGATTCAAACTCAACTAAACGCTTGTCTATTCTATTTTTTAAAGTAATTTTCATTTTGGTAATACGATTTTAATCTCTCTATTATCAACATCTATTACACTAGCAAATTGCATAAATTAATATTTTTTCATGATAAAGATGTCATACTATCTAAACCCTTACAAGACATTTAGGTATTATAAATGATTCGCCATTCTTCGGTTATGCTTCTTGCTTGATTGAGATTATTAACATCAAATTTGATGTAATCAATTAGTTTCGCACTCAAACGGTATAGAATCCTGAATATTTTTTATAAAAATATAAATCCCAAAAGAAATAAATAAAATCTTTAACGTAAAATTGATGAGTAAATGGAAAAAGATTTAGGTATAGCTAATTTACATAATGGATAAAATGATATTGTTAACCTTGGTAGTAAACATATCAGGCATACAAAATCAACAAAATATGACAATTATCAAAAACGACTCTTGTATGATCCTTATATAACTAGCCATCTAGATTTTCAATGCTTTAACAAAAATCGTTACTTGGACTTCTTTTAATATGGATATAATTTGGTGTTCTGTCATTTTTTCACAACTAAATCCGCTATTATTTCTACCATTAAAGATATTCTACTTTTAGCTGTACCATTTTAGGCAAGCATTACGTAAACTTGCGTATTAATATTTATCTGAATAGAGACTTAATTCCCAGCATTTACCTAATTTAGGTTTGATATTTTCACTATATTTAGTAGCAATTAATCCTCCTCAATGCATTTATCATTAATAATCGATAGCACACTGAATTGATTAAATTGCTTTTTTAATGTGTTATATTTATCTAGCTTATCAACATTTTTTCCATTGATAAAAGAAGCTTCAATCAGTGTATTGAACTGTTTATATTCTTCATTCAACCACTCATTGGATAGTGAAATATAATTATCTTTAATAGTCAATTTATCCGCATAAGCTCCAGAGTAAGAAAAGTACACGCCAAAATAAAAACTATCATGTTCACAGAAAGTTATATCTAATTGACTATTCAAAAATTCACTTATTTCTTCTTTAGATTTATCACTACCGTATGTTACAAAGTATGATTTTTTCATTTATCACTCATCATATATCTTAGAAAGCCATGTAAAAAAACCACAAACTCAACTAACTTTGTTAAGGGGATATGTGCTATTTCTAAGTGATTAATTCGCCATTTTAGGCAAGATCAAGCTAATAAATTTAACAATTATCACAAAAGCCCATCTTCTTTAAATTTAGCAAGCACTTTGCGCCCTTTGTCAGAAAGCTCTAGTTTTTTAAGATAACTAGCAATCATGTTTTTTGGTAAACCCCAAAAAACTTTAGGATATACCAACCAAAAGCCTAATGTTTCATCAGGAAAAGGAATGTTAGGATTATTATATTCATCTTCATCAGGATCATAATCGTCCTCGGCTTCACTTTTAATAATCATTGATAAAAAGGTATCAAACGAATTTGTAACAAACTTCAGATTAGTATTTTGTTCTAGATAACCGCCTTTTACAGACATATCAAAATAAAGATCATTCACTTCATGATCCCAATAATAAACTTCGCCATTTGGGCTTAAGCAAAGCAAATCGCCGTAATTAAGCGTTGCTACGGCAAAATAATCCTCAGGTATCCTATTTAAATAGACATCGTTGGTAGCTAATAAATCTTCTCTATCTTCCTTTGAAAAACCCAAAATGACCTCTAAGGGCAATGATTCGCCCTCACAATCAATACAGTAGTCAATATTGGCTTCATTATCAAAAACAACAACATTATATTTTTTCAAAAAATCAATATAAGCATTGCTTGAAGGTGTTTTTAATTTTAACGCTGAAATGCGTTTATCTATATTTTTAGGAACACTATATTTTGATTTAAACACTCTAACTCCTGAAATACTGCTTAATATAAAGACTGGCACGCCTACATGTTAAAAGTGATAATATGATTTGTGCCAATAAAATATCATTTAATGCACATTAAAATTAATTTGCACTATATATATTTTGCTATTACTTTACTATGACAGGTATTGTTTGTGTTTTTGGGCTTGGTACTGACGTATCTATTTTTAACTCAGGTAGTTCAGCATTTTGGTCTGTTACTTTTACTTTTGTTTTTGTCGATTTATTATTTACCTTTTTATTTGTAGATTTAGAGGATTTTGTTGATACACCATCTAAACGTACATAGAAGATATTCTTTTGTCCATTATCACAAAATCCAACGAGCTTTCCTTCATGCTGTTGTTGCGATTGATCGGTTGGCACGAGTTTCAATTGAAATTTAGCCTGATCAACACCGTTGTTTTTAATTTTTTCAGCAATTTTGCCACTCACTTCATCACAATTTGATGCTAAAGACAACATAGGCAATCCAAGTAAAAATATACCAATTATTTTTTTCATTCCTTTCATTCCTTTCTATGTAGTTTGATTAGTATGGGTATTATAACCTATTAGATAAATAGATAAACTGTATATTTTTATTCAATTATTTTCTAGCAAAAGCCTAGTTGACCAGAATAAATCTAAAAAATCTTATATTTTATTAATCTTATTTAAAAAGATTTCATCTGCTGGATTTTCCTATGTTATTTACACATTCTGGTTAAAATAAAATTCAATTTTGATTGATTTTATTTGCTTGGTAAAGTTTAATAAAAGTATACTCAACTGTTATTTGTATTCAGCGCCATTATCTGAGTAAATACCATCAACGGTATGAGGGTATTTGTGCTAATGTAACTATCCCCCTAAAATAACACGGCCAAAAGTAGAAAATCCTCGCTGTTTTCAAGTAAGGATTTTTATAATGATGATCGCTTAATGATAAGTAATAAATTATGGTTTAATATAATGTAACAAATTAAATCATTAATCTTTTATATCACGCTATAAATTTAATACTGAGTATACAAATAGTTTTTCATTGTTATTTGCTTTATCATAATGATATGTGATTGGTTTATCATAAATTACATAAGCATAAATTTTACAATGAATAATCATTCATCCCATGTGGATAGCTCAAAATCTCATCCAAATTCAAATTATTTTTTGCTAAGTAACTAAATAAATCATCGATTGAATTGATATATTTAAATTCGCCAACCCATTCGTAGCAAGGATCAAATCCATTTTCAATATCTTCCATTAAAAAAGAATTCTGACGGACTTTAAATTTAGCTTCCGATTTTTCACATATCTTCTTTTTATATTCAGGCAAAAAATTTGCATCCCAATCCATTACGAATCACCCCTTTACAAAGTAAATGAAGGATCAACCTGAATTTGCAAGCTAATCTCAAGCCAAAATCCAAGCGCTTTATCATTATAAATCAATTAATTAAATAAAACATCTCCTTATAAAAGATGGGTGAGATTGTCTTTGTGCATTATATGCACTCCTATATTTATGGATCCCATTGGAAAAAGATATGTATAATTTTGCCACTCTTTTCGTGTATTTGAAGATGGGGTTGAATTCCATCTGGATTCTTTAAAAGCGCGATTAAATTTTTAGCAGAAAGGCCTTTTTCACCAGTCATATTTAAATATTTATCACCTAAATTGTAATAGTCTTTATTTAATCTGACGCTTGAATTATTTTATAACACAAAAAGTAGAGTCAGAAATAAATCAAACAGCAAAAATCATCAAACCAAAATTAGCACTTTTAGAATTTGGTATGTCCACACTTTTTAGTACCAAAAAGTGTGGACATACCAGTCCTTAGCTGAACGACCACGCATACAATAATAATAGATTTCAATATATTCAAATAGTGCTTTGTTGGTTAGCATCCTCGGTCACTGCGAACGAGCATATTTTTAAGAAAGTAACGCCGAAACAAAGCTTGCTTTAATGTATTACAGACTAAATGACGGTCTAGATAACGACTCGTTTGCCTAGATTTTCGATATTATGAGAGTTGATATTCCCCCATAAAATCGTTCAGGTAGAGCATTGATTTTATTTAGTTTTTTTGATTTAATAATTTTTATAAAATCAAGTACTTATAGTTTAATTTATGTTTTTATTGTGATGTTTTTTGGAGTTTTTCCACCATTACAAAGTGCTGACAACTGCAACAGGATAGCAAAGAGACCATTTTATCCCAGCTAAAGCAAAAAATTGCTAAGAAAATCGCTCTATTTTCTTAGCTCATACATTGCTATTAAAGCTATTTATTTAACTCATTTAACCAAAAGCCTAAAGCGTTCGAAACCATAATGAATAAAAATAATCATTGAAGTTTACTCTTTTAATAAATTGCCAACTATTGAAAATATAATTCCCCCTAGCATTTAAGGACTAAACCATAATGGTTAATTAGCAGCACAAAGCACGTTCCTACTAGCTCTCAGACCAAGCACATCACCGTCGTCCGAGTCAACACCGAATAAATAATTATTGCCTATATCACTAGTCCAGTAGTTACGGTCGACAAAGTCCGCATTGGTATAATGAAGCATGTCGCCCCACTCAGTAAAAAAGCCTGCGCCAATTCGACGCTGATAATGATTACCAGATGATGATGGTATGGCGCCGACAGAACCTTGACACCAGTGACCTGACCACTTACCCGAACAAACCGCATTAGTTAAATCCCTTACCTGTGGAAAACGATAACCTAAATGACTACACCAAGAGGCTTGATTAGAAGCGTCATTAGATCGAGATCCACGATTAACGAACCACTGCTTCAACTCAAACCCATACTTAACGACCACACTACCTTGACTATCTCTCCCCACTAACTCAAATGTTTGAGGCAAGGTTGGCTTGCTAAGTGGACTTGGGGAATCTGAGCTTTTTTGGTTATCACTTGCCCTAGGACCCGTTAGCGTAACGCGTATTACCTCTACTGAATGATTGGATATCCAATCATCGCTTGCATTTGGTAATGTCCTTGTTACAGTAGCTGTTATTCCCCCATGCGTAACAGAAGCCCAAGTCAACTGGCGACCTCCTCCTATGTCTAAATCAAAGTACAAGCCATCTGCACCTGTTGTCGGAAAATTTAATTCGTAAAATGTTGGATTAGTTGATTGAACTAGAAATCCTTTAGTTGGATTCCAAATATTAGGTGGACCAGCGTAATCACCTGTACCATAGGTTAGATTGGGTCTTACATAACAGATTTTAGGAGGTAAATTTGGGCTGATGTAGTACTCCACCGATTGACGGTGGAAATAATTTGTATCTGGTACACCGTACTGTGTTTTTAAAAATCCCGCTGTACTACTTAACATCACCTTATAAGGTGCTTTACAAATATCTAAAATATCATTACGACTAACAGCATTACCATTTTTATCGAAAAAATAAGCAGATAGATTTCCTTTTGCGGTTACGCCATTTACTCCCTGACCATCACCATCATCATCGCCCCAATAATGATAAGTGTTCACTATATCATTTAAACTGACTGAATCAACTGATGAGGGAATCAACATGTGAATATCGCTTAAAGTACTTCCTTTAGGTAAAGTTATTGGATTTGTTACGCTTGATGTATTGGTTGATGGAGTAACTATTGTTCCATCCGATAGAGTGATATTCAATAAATCCTCGGTTGTGATCACTTTAGTTTTACCACCATCAAATGTTAAATATGGTGCACTACCTTGTATAACATTACTAGTATGCACCGTTAATGCCTGCGAATTGGGCGAATACGACAATAACAACAATGGTCCTAATACCAACGGGATTTTTGTAAATAATTCTATGGATAATTTCGATGATAAAAATGAGGCAAGTGTAAAAACTCGTCTAACGTAGTTATTTGATAAATTTAAGACATAGGTTTGCCATGTCTGGTGTCTGGTGTCTGGTGTCTGGTGTCTGGTGTCTGGTGTC
>NZ_LZHN01000084.1:0-331 GCF_001690435.1 Gilliamella sp. Nev3-1
CGCAAAAGTGGTGCCGCCTGAAGCGATGGAAAACGCCCCTGCCAGCCTGCATTCGCTGGATGTGAAATCGCGTGATATGCGCGGGCAGAAATATGTCTTGCAGGTGGCACCGGAAGATTGCACCGGTTGTAACCTGTGCGTCGAAGTTTGCCCGGCGAAAGACCGTCAGAATCCAGAGATTAAAGCCATCAATATGATGTCTCGCCTGGAACATGTCGAAGAAGAGAAAATCAATTACGATTTCTTCCTCAACCTGCCAGAAATCGACCGTAGCAAACTGGAACGTATTGATATTCGTACATCGCAGCTGATTACACCGCTGTTTGAATAT